>NZ_JAUXQE010000033.1:0-157131 GCF_030683615.1 Undibacterium sp. | reverse complement strand
CAATTCGTTTCGAGATAAATGGACGCTTGCCTCAGCATATGTCCATTTTTTTGCTTCAATAAATGGACGTAGGGCGATGCGTCTATTTGCTCCCCCCGTCTATGGCTTGTCCCTGTCCATTTTTCACCAACTTATTCGTACTAAACTGCATATCACCATGGTTGCTGGTTTGTTCGCTGGCCTGGTGTTTTATTTTTGGCGGCATTCTTTCTTTCTGAATCTGGCATTACCCTTGCGTTTGCCTGCACAAAAGGCGGCTGCTTTGGCAGGTGCGCTGATGGCACTGGTTTATGTTGCCCTGGCTGGTTTTGGTTTGCCCGCCCAAAGAACCCTGATCATGCTCAGTGTGGTTGCAGTGGCTGTGTGGACTGGGCGTATCAGCAGTTTTTCTGCAGTCTTGAGTCTCGCACTTGGTCTGGTTGTGCTGGCCGATCCCTGGGCGGTTTTATCGCCGGGATTCTGGTTATCTTTTTCTGCTGTCGCGATTATCGTATTTGCCACAAGCGGGGATGAGCGTCCCAAACCACCGGAAGGGCATACCCAAGGATTACTCTACACCTTGCGCTTAGCATCCTTGATGCAATATGCCGTGACGATAGGCATGATTCCACTCACCATGTTTTTATTTGGGCAAATGTCACTCATCAGCCCTTTGGCGAACGCGGTTGCGATACCCCTGGTCAGCCTGGTGGTCACGCCGCTGACATTGATAGGGAGTGTCATGCCAGATCCCTTGTCGGCGTGGCTGCTGCAAATTTCACATGTTCTTGTGGATTTCCTGGCACGCTTCCTGACTTACTTCAGTGCCTTGCCCTATGCCGTGTGGACTGCACCCATACCTTCATTCTGGCTGTTTGTCCTCGCCATGCTGGGGGTGTTATGGTTATTGGCACCCAAAGCATGGCCTTTGCGTGGTCTGGGCCTTATCTGCTGCTTACCTTTGTTGTTACAAGCGGCAAAAAGGCCGTCAGAAGGCGAATTGCATGTCACCGCGCTGGATGTAGGGCAGGGCATGGCCCTGTTGCTGGAAACCGCACATCATCGGCTGCTGTACGATAGTGGTCAGGGTTTTGGGCTGGAAGCGGATAGCGGTAACCGGGTGATTTTGCCGTATTTGCATGCGCGCGGGATTAATGAGCTGGATGTCATGATGATTTCCCATAATGATAGCGATCATTCTGGTGGTGCCTTAAGCATACTCAAGAATTTGCCAGTTGAGCTATTGAGCAGTTCCCTGAGCCTGGACAGCCCCATCGTTCAAGCCGCAAAACAGCACCGGCGCTGCGTGGTTGGCCAATCATGGCAGTGGGACGGCGTGCATTTTGAAGTGTTGCAACCGGTCGCCGCCAGTTATGAAAGCACGAAATGGAAACCAAATGCCCGTAGTTGCGTGCTAAAAGCGTCAACCAGAATGCATACCATCTTGCTGGCGGGCGATATCGAGGCAATACAGGAAGATGAGTTGGTGAATACCATCCCGCAAAAGCTGAAGGCTGATGTGTTGCTGGCTCCACACCATGGCAGCGGTACATCTTCCACTGCACCTTTCCTGAAGATTGTGCAGCCTGAACTAGCTATCTTTCAAGTCGGCTACCTGAATCGCTATCATCATCCCAAGCCAGAAGTCTTCCAACGCTATGCTGATTTTGGAATAAAACGTCTAAGAACAGATGAATCAGGTGCAATCAGCATACAATTTGGCGCATCATTGAAAACTTCACAATTCAGACAGGAAAATGCGCGTTATTGGTTTGGCCGGTAATGCTATACCCTTAGCTATGAACGAGACTACCGTAAAACCCATCATCCATTTTGTCCACGGCAATAGCTTCCCTTCCGGGACATATCGTATGTTCCTTGATCATTTACGCGCTGACTATGAAGTTCACGCGACCGACATGGTCGGTCATGATCCGGCCTATCCTGTGACAGATGGCTGGCGGAATCTCGTCCAGGAATTGATTGATACCCTGCAGGCAAACTATCAGCAACCTGTGATTTTACTGGGGCATTCGTTGGGTGGAATATTGTCCCTGATGGCCGCCAGGGCCAGGCCAGACCTGGTGCGTGGCGTGGTGGTACTGGATTCGCCTGTAGTGTCTGGCTGGCGGGCGATGCTCTTGCGTATATTTAAGTCCCTTAGACTGGATAAAAAGTTTTCGCCTGCGCGGTTTTCAGAAAGGCGCCGTCATCTCTGGGCAAACGAAGAGGCGGCTTATCAGCACTTCGCCTCCAAAGAAATGTTTGCCATCTGGCCACCAGAAGTCTTGCGTGACTACATGAAAGCAGGGCTTAAACCACATACTGAGGGCGTCACCCTGCGCTTTACCCGCGAAGTGGAAACGGCAATCTACCGTACTCTGCCACATGGTCTCGGTCGGTTGAATAAACGCCCACCTAATGTGCCAGTCGGTTTTGTTGGCGGGACTGAGTCTATCGAATGCCGGCAGGCAGGCCCTCATGCGACAAAGAAATTAATGGGTGATAATTATGTCCTTATTCCTGGCGGTCACCTGATCCCCATGGAAGTGCCCGGCCATACAGCCGCTGCCGTGCTGAGCATGCTGGAGCGCATGAAGCTGAGCTCCAGGTAAATTTCATACAAACCTTATCGCGACAAAATACATGAATCAAATCAAGCCTTTATTGAAATTTTCCACCTCAGTGGCAGCATTGCTTTTCACAGCCAGCGTCTTTGCCCAGGAGTCCTTGCCATCCTGGAACGAATTTACCCAGGTACGCCAGACTGGCAAGACTACTTTGCTAGTGGATATTGATAATGATAGTCTCTTGTTCAAGAAGGATGACGGTTTTTATACCAGCGGCAACAGAATAGGGCAGAGCTTTACCAAAGGGGATGCAGCGCAGGCGCTGACTTATGGCTGGCGACTGGGTCAGGAATTGTATACGGCTTCTGATATCAAGCTGATGCCAAACCAGATTTCCAGAATTGACCACCCATACGCTGGCTGGTTGTTTGCAGGCATCTATCGCGAAAAGAATGAAGCCAATGGCAAAAGCCAGCGCCTTGGGCTAGATATAGGATGCATGGGTCCATGCGCCGGTGGTGAATGGACACAGACGCATTTGCACAGATTGCTGAAGCAACCCCTGCCACAGGGCTGGAGCACGCAGTTGCGTAATGAGTGGGGCGCAGTCCTGTCGGGCGAATATTCGCCAGGCCGTTTTTTAGCTATGTCCAATGTGGATATTTCCCCACGCCTGAAGGGTCGTTTCGGCAATATCTTTACTGATGCCAGTGCTGAGTTGACGCTGCGTGCGGGCAGTCTGAATGCATTGCCTGAACAGCCAGCCAGTTATGGTTTCTTGCGTACAGAACTCAAGGCTGTTGCCTACAATGCAAGCATACAGGGCGGCTATTTTAATAATCAAACTACCGCAGTCAAGCCCAAAAGCCTGGTTGGGGAGTTTGAAATTGGCTATTTTTGGCGTAGTGAAAACTACGGTGCATCAGCATCGTTCATTCGTCGCAGCAATGAAATCAAGGAATTGAGCAACGGTCAGGGTGCGCAGAATTTTGCAAGATTGCAAATTATTTATGCAATGTAAGCCAGACAGTTCCTGAAATTTCCCAGGATTTGCAGGCGGGAATTTTCGCACATCACGGCTTAGTGATGTATAATTCGAATTTCCCGCTTGTGCCGTTCGGCACCTTCTGCAATGACTAAGTTTGTATTCGTTACGGGGGGCGTAGTCTCCTCTTTAGGCAAAGGCATTGCTGCTGCCTCTCTCGCTGCGATCCTTGAATCGCGCGGTCTCAAAGTCACTATGCTCAAACTTGATCCCTACATCAATGTGGATCCAGGTACCATGAGCCCATTCCAGCATGGCGAAGTTTTCGTGACCGATGACGGCGCTGAAACTGATCTGGATCTGGGTCACTATGAGCGTTTCATCACGGCCAAAATGAAAAAGGTGAATAATTTCACCACTGGCCAGATCTATGAATCCGTTATCCGCAAAGAACGCCGTGGCGAATACCTGGGCAAGACTGTGCAAGTTATCCCGCACATCACCAATGAAATCCAGGAATTCATCCATCGTGGCGCAGCTGGTGCTGACGTTGCCCTGGTTGAAATCGGCGGTACGGTTGGTGATATTGAGTCCCTGCCTTTCCTTGAGGCTGCCCGCCAACTGAGCTTGCGTGCTGGCCGTAATGCGGCAGCTTTCGTGCATCTTACCCTGGTGCCTTATGTTGCTGCTGCAGGCGAACTGAAAACCAAGCCCACTCAGCACAGTGTGCAGAAGCTGCGTGAAATCGGTATTTTCCCTGACGCCTTGTTGTGCCGAGCTGACCGTCCTATCCCTGATGATGAACGCGCCAAGATTTCCCTGTTCGCCAATGTGGCTGAAGAAGCCGTGATCTCTGTATGGGATGCGGATACCATCTATAAGATTCCACAGATGTTGCACGATCAGGGTTTGGATAAAATCGTCTGCGATAAACTGGGTCTGTCACCAAAACCAGCTGATCTGGCCATGTGGGACAAATTGATCTATGCGCTGGAAAACCCGAAAGAAGAAGTCACTATCGGTATGGTCGGTAAATATGTCGACCTGACAGAGTCTTATAAGTCTTTGACAGAAGCCTTGCGTCATGCCGGTATCCACACTGAAAGCCGTGTGAATATTGAGTACGTTGATTCTGAAGAAATCGAAGCGCACGGCACCAAGTCGCTGGAAAAATACGATGCCATCCTGGTGCCAGGTGGTTTTGGCAAACGCGGCGTAGAAGGCAAGATTCTGGCAGCCCGCTATGCCCGTGAAAATAAAATACCTTACCTGGGCATTTGCCTGGGTATGCAAGTTGCCCTGATTGAATATGCCCGTAACAAGGCAGGCCTGACCATGGCGAACTCGACAGAATTTGATGCAGAGACAGAGCAGCCTGTGGTTGCCCTGATCAATGAATGGCAGAACCATGATGGTAAAGTCGAAACGCGGGATGAAAATTCTGACCTTGGCGGTACTATGCGCCTGGGTGCACAAACTTGTGCGGTTATTTCCGGTACGTTGGCTTCAGAGATTTATGGCAATGTCGTGACTGAACGTCATCGTCATCGCTATGAAGCCAATAATCATTATCTGGGCCGCGTTGAGGCAGCAGGTCTGATTGTATCTGCCCGTACGCCAACAGAAGATTTGTGCGAAATCATGGAATTGTCACGTGATGTGCATCCTTGGTATCTGGGTGTGCAGTACCACCCTGAATTCAAATCGACACCGCGTGATGGCCATCCCTTGTTTATTTCTTTTGCCAGAGCGGCGATAGACCATAAAAAGGCGCAGGGTAACAAGGCATGAGATGTAAGGGATTTGATGCAGATACCCAGTCGGGTAGTTTGAATGCTGGTTTGTCTGTTATCTGCAAATTCTGATTAAAAAGGCGAGCCACTTTTGCGGCTCGCCTTTTTTGCAAGTTGGTATGTAGTTGCCTGAGGGAATGTTGTTGACATGCCCCCGGTGACTGTACCGACAGGGGATAAGCCAGGCTTTTTGAGCCTGCGTTTGCATGATTTGATCTGTGGTGAAGGTTTTTTTGCTTATCAGCGTAAAAAGCCGCAAGAATAAAGTTTTGTCCGGCTCGAAGTGTCGCCGTAATGGGGTATTATCTGCACCATCATTTTGGCTGTATCAAAGTCATTACAGCAGCCAGCTTTATTTATCTGCAGGCATATCCGGCCAGCAGATGTTTTGCAAATCAGATTCGTATTATTTGTTAGATATTTTGTTCGATATTTTGATTGTTTAGGAGAATTGAATGAGTGCCATCGTTGATATTATCGGTCGTGAAGTTCTGGATTCGCGCGGTAACCCAACTGTTGAATGTGATGTCTTGCTGGAATCCGGTGTCATGGGCCGTGCTGCCGTGCCTTCTGGTGCATCCACTGGTTCCCGCGAAGCGATAGAGCTGCGTGATGGCGATAAGTCCCGCTATCTGGGTAAGGGCGTCCTGAAAGCCTGCGAACATATCAATACTGAAATCGCAGAAGCCATCATGGGCCTGGATGCGAATGAGCAGGCATTCCTGGATCGTACCCTGATCGATCTGGACGGTACTGAAAACAAGAGCCGCCTCGGTGCAAATGCCATGCTGGCCGTTTCAATGGCTGTCGCCAAAGCAGCTGCTGAAGAAGCTGGCCTGCCGCTGTACCGTTATTTCGGCGGTTCAGGCGCAATGCAATTGCCAGTACCGATGATGAACGTCATCAACGGTGGCGCGCATGCTGACAATAATCTGGATATTCAAGAGTTCATGATCATCCCGGTTGGCGCTCCATCTTTCCGTGAAGCGGTTCGCTACGGCGCAGAAGTCTTCCATGCACTGAAAAAAATCCTGCATGACAAAGGTTTGACGACAGCGGTTGGTGATGAAGGTGGTTTTGCTCCTTCCGTAGATAATCACGAATCTGCGATCAAACTGATCATTCAGGCGATAGAAGCTGCTGGCTACGAGCCAGGTACGCAAATCGCTCTGGGCCTGGATTGCGCTGCCAGCGAATTCTACAAAGACGGCAAATACCACCTCGAAGGTGAAGGCCTGACTTTGTCTTCCGCTGACTTCACCAATCTGCTGGCAACCTGGGTTGACAAATATCCTATCATCTCCATCGAAGATGGCATGGCTGAAGGCGACTGGGATGGCTGGGCTATCCTGACTGAAAAACTGGGTAAGAAAGTCCAGATCGTTGGCGACGACTTGTTCGTCACCAACACCAAGATCCTGAAAGAAGGCATACAAAAAGGTATCGCCAACTCCATCCTGATCAAAATCAACCAGATCGGTACTTTGACTGAGACTTTTGCTGCGATCGAAATGGCAAAACGTGCTGGTTATACAGCCGTTATTTCTCATCGTTCCGGTGAAACAGAAGACAGTACTATCGCTGATATCGCCGTTGGTACTAATGCCCTACAGATCAAGACGGGGTCTTTGTCCCGTTCTGACCGTATGGCAAAATACAACCAATTGCTGCGTATTGAAGAAGATTTAGGCGAAATTGCCAGCTATCCTGGTCGCGACGCCTTCTATAATTTGAAGTAATCTGGTATTGTGGTAGCAAAAAGGGGAACGATGTTCCCCTTTTTCTTGTTAGTTTCTTCTTTTGATATTCATTGTTTCAATAGCCCGTGCGTTTGATTGCTCTCTCCTTTGTTGCATTGCTGATGTTGATCCAATACCCGCTGTGGTTGGGTAAGGGGGGCTGGTTGCGTGTGTGGGAGTTGGACAGGCAAGTCGCTCTAGTGAAAAGCAATAATGAAAAATTGAAAGAACGTAACGGCAAACTTGAATCCGAAGTGCAGGATTTAAAAAACGGAACCGATGCTGTGGAAGAGCGCGCCCGCTTCGAATTAGGCATGATCAAGAAAAACGAAATCTTCGTACAAATTCTGGATGCAAATTCTCCCGCGCCCACGTCCGCTGAGCGCGCATCTCCAGCAGTCAAGCCATAAACAACTGCTGCCCGGCAAGCTTCTCGTTTCGCTTAGTTTCGCTTACTCAGTATTGCCATCAGGTCCCCTCTGAATTGATTTGGCAAACAATGAACATACTTTTGTATCCCCCATAGTCTTCGCTTTATGGGCGACAAGGCATATTTATAGTGTTAGAATCTTCAACTTTTCGGCTTTACACTTTGTAACAAACTTGCAGTGTTTGCATGCTTTGAGCATGTTTTTGCACTTTACGTTTGCTATGACAGTCGTGCTTTTTTTGCACAAACCTTCCATTTGCACATGAAAAATAATAAATTTCCATTTTTTGCTTCTCTTCTGCTCTCGACTTTGCTGAGCGCGTGCGGTGGAGGTAGTGGTGGCTCTGCCAGTAACGCCAATACAAATACTGCTGGTTCTGCAGTATCAATGAGTAATGACGCGAGGCAATTTAATGGTGTCGTCGCAAAGGGGCGAATAGCCGGCGGACGTGTTCTTGCCTATAACCTTGATCAGGCAGGAAATAAATCTGCAACGTCTTTTGCCAGCACCATCACTGGCGGTGATGGTGCTTATTCCATTTCACTGCCAGGTAATATCAGCAGCTTTATCATCGAGGTAAGTGCTGCTCCCGGTGCTTTGATGTATGACGAAGCGACTCAGTCAGATTTGCCATTTCCAGAAGGGCTTATATTACGCAGTGTGGTCAAGCAGGGAGCCAATCCTGAGCCTGTTTATTGGGGGAGTGTGACGCCACTGACAGAGTTGATCGTCCAACTGGCTGAAAATGCAGGCGGCCTGACAGCCACAAATATAGACCGTACCAGGGCTGGCGTGCAGGCGATGCTGGGCTTTGATCCACAAAGGGTGTCGGCCATCCATACAACTGCAGATACTTCTCTGAACACTCATGTAGATGAGAAAATCCAAGGGCTCAGCTTGACCGCTATCTCACAGCTGGCTTTGGATAAGGCCTTTGCATGTGATGCCAATACACAAGGTGCGCGAGTTGTTTGCGTGGTCAGGCAAATTGCCAATGCTGGCAAGCTGGAAGGTGGCACACTTAATTTGCGCGATGATGTCCGCCTTGCTTTGCGGGCTAGCCTTGAAAAAGTGGCTGGCGATGAAAATCTCAATAAATCCGGTAAAAGTTCGGTAGCAGGCGTCAGCACATTTACCAATAGCAGCTTGCCTGCTCCAGTACCTGAAGCTGACAAGATAGCAGTGACCAAGCAATTGTTTGGCAGCTTGCGTAGCAACATCTATGCAGTGTCCAATGCGCAAAAAAATGGCGGCCTGGATTTGCGTCTAAACGCAGTCAAGACAGATTTTGAAAAAGCAATTGCACCATTGGATAAAGACTTGCTGGTTTGGTCCAAGACCATTACTGAAGGTATAGACCAATTCAATAAATACAGAAATGGGCAGACTCGTGAAACTGCTGTAAATGGCCTGTTCTATGGACAGACTGCTTTATGGAGTGGTTATCAGAATATAGGCAATCTGGGCGATTGTACTGTCATGCGTGATGCCGTAAACGTGGCAATTACACCTGCACAAGCAGCAGGCATAGAATGCCGTTTTTCACGTTTCATCTTGCCGGGTACTTATAAGTATAATTATAAATACCAGGTTGAATGGGTGGAGCTGGTAGACCGTATCTGGCTGGAGCCGATTGCAAATGATGGAAGCCGTTTTAACTATAAATCTGAACTTGTTCAGCAAAAAGCAGTTTTCGTCTGGAACGAAGAGAAAAATGATTTTCTCAGAAGACCAGTTAAACCTGCAGATGCCGTCACCATGAATGGCAATGCAAATGCAACATATACAGGCCAGATGAGTTTTGCCATGGAGGGCAATAAGCCGTATGCCTTTACGGTTGAAGGTAAGATGCCGCCGCGAACCAATAGCGCAGGTCAGCTGATTTCGGATTTTGAGAGCTGGAGTCTTCGCACTGACCGTAATCAAACCGTCGATGGCAATTTCCGCTATGACTTCAGTGGTGAATTAAAATCCTATGTAAAAGATCAGGTGAGTTCACGTCTGGCATTGGACAAAGGGTCGTATGCGATTGTTGCCTTGAATTACAAAGGTAATCTGCAAAAAAATGGTATCAAAGAATTCAAGCTGGCGATTACTGCTGAAGCTGCCAATAGCAAAGTGCGTGGCGAAATAAAAATCGGCAATGCATCTTCTGATAAAAATGGCTTGAGCTATCAGCCGAACCGCATTGATTTTGTCGGTAGCATCAGCAGTGCAACTGGTTTGGCAAACGTGCTGGAAATTTTCAATGGCCAATTAACGGTAGAGCGTTTTGCCTACAATAATTTTGATAGCAGCAAGCCTGAGTCCGCAAACAATTTTGTTCGCAAAGCGGTAGCGCTGTCTGGTGTAGTGCAGGTGCCAGAACGCCCACCATTGAAATTGAATGTCACAGCCAGTAACGATGCTTTTGGCAGCAATAGTATTCTTGCACAATATATGGACGGCAGCAGTGTCATTAATGCACAAATGAGTGAAAGCCTGAGCAAACCTAGAATAGTACGTGTCAGTAGTTCATCCGGTGTTTCTTTCGATGTATTCGGCAGCAATGAAGTTGCTGACATCCTTCAGAATGGCAGCAAGGTAGGCTGGCTGGATATCAAGGCGGGCCGTATCAGCTATGTTGATGGCAGCTTTGAAACCATCAGGTAATTTGTAAATTGATTGACGGCCCGCTGCATGCCAGCGGGCTATTTTTTTGAGTAGCCCATGTTTTCATCCCGCCTCATATTTTCCCTATTCTGCGCATCACTAAGCCAACAGGCATATGCTTTGGATGTGCTTGCCCCACAAAAGAGTGATGAGGGCTGGCAGGTATTTTCCAATCTGGATTTGTGGGAAGCATCCGACTTCATGCCCACCCGCAAAATCGAGGGCGACTGGAATACAGATTTTTCTCCCAAGGATGGTCCGAATGTCAGTCTGCGGCGTTTGCGGGCAGAACTGGGTGTAGGATACAAAGAGTGGCGCTTGAATCTGGAAGCCCGCCAGGAAGGCATGCTCAAAGCCAGTGCATGTACCCTGGCTTTTGTGAAAGCATATAAGCAAGCTGGTTTGCCACAACAAGCTGTTAATTATCAACTGGATGCACAACTGGAAAGCTGGTCAGGCTTTGGTCTGAGGGCAGGACGCTGGTTCGCTTTTGGTGGCGAATATCAGCCTCGCTTCTTTGCTAGTGCCGTGTATTACATGAAGCCGCAATACCGCTCTACACAGGCAACCGGCGCGGCCAGTTATGTCGATAACCAGCACTACAATTTTTCTGCAACTGAACTGGATGTGAATAGCCGCTACCAATACCTGTTCCAGCAATTTGAACCTGAGGCCAGGGGCTATAGTTCCAGCCTTGCCATGGATTGGCAAATCAATCCGGCATGGCGGGTGCAATATCAGTTGGAGGATGCATTCAACCGCTTTGTTTGGCAAAATTTGCCCGAGCTGCAGCAAAGCCTGAGCTCTGCGGTTGTGCAATATGACAGCAAGGGTTATTTGAATTATCATCCTTTGCTACAAGGTGTAAACCGTCAAAGAACCCGCTCAGTCTCCGTGCCACAAACGCATACAGCGCGCATAGCTTACCAAAACCAGCAATGGGAATTTGCTGCGCAAGTCCGGCATTTTTATGGCGTCAATCTGCCGGTGTTGAGTGTCGCCAATCATTCTGCCTACGGCCGCTTTGATGCCAGCTTTGATACGCGTTATAAATCAGTTGGTATAGGCTGGAGCAATCAGTTCGTGGGTATGCATTTGCAGACGGATAATTTGAACTTGAGTAGAGCTAAAGTATTGGGTCTGGGTGTGCAGACACGCTATCAATTCTAAATGCCAATTCTAAACCCCCACATATTTCTGCCAGGTCTCGGGTGACTGCGTCAGGCTTTCGCTATTGCCATGCCAGACTATCTTGCCTCGTTCCATGATGCTGTGCTGGTCGGCAAGGGGCATGAGTTTTTCTACATATTTATCAATGACCAGCGTGGTTTGCCCCTGGTCACGCAGTTTTCTGAGACAAGCCCAGATTTCTTCGCGCACCAGTGGTGACAAACCTTCAGTCGCTTCATCCAGTATCAGTAAATGCGGGTTGGTCATCAAGGCGCGTGAGATGGCCAGCATTTGCTGTTCGCCACCAGATAACTGGTTACCCATATTGCCTGCACGCTCGGCCAGACGTGGGAACAGCTGATAAATCTCTTTCAGGCTCCACGGCGATTTGCTTTGATTGCGGTTGGCAGCAAAGGCGATCAGGTTTTCCTTGACGGTCAGGTTAGGGAAAATCTGCCTGCCTTCCGGCACCAGGGCTATGCCCATCCTGGCGATTTTATCTGTAGTCATTTTTTCTATGCGCTGGCCCATGAAGCTGATATGGCCGCTATGTGCAGGTGTCAGGCCCAGTATTGAGCGCAAGGTCGTGGTTTTGCCCGCGCCATTACGCCCCAGCAGGCTGGCGACTTCACCCTGGCGTATCTGCAGGTCTATGCCAAACAACACCTGACTGTGGCCGTATGCAGTGGCGATATGCTCGACTTCCAGTATGGTCTTCATGCGACCTCCTTGATTGGCGCACTAACTTCATCACCGAGATAGGCTTTCTTCACTTCTGGATTCTGGCGTATTTGTTCTGCCGTGCCAGTTGCGATGATGGACCCCGCTACCAAAACAGAAATACGGTCAGCCAGCTTGAAGACGGCATCCATATCATGCTCGATCAAGATCACCGCAGCCTTGCCACGCAGGGCCGCAATCAATTCCATCATCTTGCCTGATTCTTCATGTCCGGTTCCTGCCATGGGTTCGTCGAGCAAGAGCAGTTGGGGTTGTGTCGCCAGAGTTAATCCCAGTTCCAGTTGGCGTTGCTCGCCATGCGCGAGTTCACAAGCTTTGCTATTTACTACTTCTGCCAGGCCTATGTCGTTGGCGAGTTGCCGGGCTTGCTCAAAAAGTGCTTGCTCATCTATCGCCTTGCGCCAGAAACGCATGCTGCTGCCAGAACGTGCCTGTATTGCCAGACTCAGATTGTCGATGACAGTAAATGACGGGAAGATATTTGTGATCTGGTAAGAGCGTGCCAGTCCAAGTTTGACGCGTTCATGCATGCTGACGCCAGTAACATCCTCACCATTGAAAATAATCTGTCCCTGGTTTGGTGCAATAGCACCGGATATTTGGTGTATCAGCGTCGTCTTGCCTGCACCATTCGGGCCTATGATGGCGTGGATTTCTCCAGGTAATACATCCAGGCTCAGATTGTTGGTTGCGACCAGACCACCATAGCGTTTGACCAGGCCTTTTAGCTGTAACACGCTCATGCCTGATCCCCTTGAGTTTTTTTCGCGGACATGAATTTTTGTGGCAGGCTGGCCAATCCATTTGGCAAGAGCATGACGACCAGCAGCAGGATAATGCCCAGATATAACTGCCAGTGTATGGTGTAGCCAGACAGGATCTCTTCCAGCATCAACATGAATACCGCACCCAGGATGCCACCTGACAGGTAACCTACACCACCGAGTATCACCATCACCATCAGGCTGCCGGATTGCGTCCAGTGCAAAAGATTGGGACTGACCAACATGTTCTGGTTTGCCAGCAGGGCACCTGCCAGACTGGCGACGCTGCCGGCAATTGCGAAGCACAGCAGTTTGTAGCGAAATACCGGATAACCTATGGCTTCCATGCGGGTTTCATTTTCCTTGATGGCTTGTATCACTCGCCCAAAGTGCGAGTTGATCAGCCGGTAAAGCACAAAAAGAAATGTAGTGCAGATGGCCAACACCAGATAATAAAAATTGCTGTCATTAGCCATGTCCAGCCCGGTCGCCGAACGTTGCGCCAGGCTCAGTCCATCATCACCGCCATAATTTTTCAGTGATACAAACAAGAAGTACAGCATCTGTGCGAATGCCAGCGTGATCATGATGAAATATACGCCGCGCGTCCTGAGTGAGACACTACCTGTCGCCAGTGCCAGCAAAAAGCCCGTCAGCATCGCCGCCGGCCAACTGATCCAGGCGGAACTGATTCCATGTTGCATCAGTATGCCCACCACATAAGCACCGCTACCAAAGAAGGCAGCATGCCCCAGACTGATCATGCCGCCAAAACCCAGTATCAAATTCAGGCTGCTGGCCACCAAGGCAAAAATCATCAGCCGACTTAGCAAGCCTATGTAAAATTCCTGGGCGAAGTAAGTCGCCAGCAGGGGGAAGACAATCAGCGCGCACAAGATGCCAATGCTGGACTTGCGCGATATGCTGTGATGTAGGCTGCTCTGCATGATTGACCTTTTTATTGTTTAGCCGCGTGCAGGGAACAGGCCCTGTGGTTTATAGAACAGCACGGCTGCCATCAATACATAAATCAGTATCGATGCCAGGGCAGGGCCAAGATTGGCTGCTATTTCCAGTGGCATCAACAGCTTCAGCGCACCGGGCAGCAAGGTTTTGCTCAGGGTATCGACCAGGCCTACCAGCAAGGCACCTACCAGCGCGCCGCGTATCGAGCCTATGCCACCAATGACAATGACCACAAACGCCAGTATCAAGATACTTTCACCCATGCCCACCTGTACCGCCAGTATGGAGCCTAACAATGCACCTGCGATGGCGCACAAGGCTGCACCAAAGGCAAACAACAGGGTGAACACCAGCTTGATATTGATGCCCATGGTGACTGCCATTTCCCGGTTCGATGCACCCGCCCGCACCAGCATGCCTATGCGGGTTTTGGTGACCACAAAATACAGCAATCCAGCGACAGCCAAACCGGTGGCAATGATAAAAAGACGGAAAGATGAATAAAAGAAATCAGGCAGCAATTCCAGTGGTTGTGACAACTGTGGCGGAATATTCAGCATCAGTGGCTGCGCACCCCATATCATGCGCGCACCTTCATTGAAGATCAGTATCAAGGCAAAAGTTGCCAGCACATGGGATAAATGATCGCGCTGGTATAAATGCCGGAAGACCACTACTTCCAATATTACGCCCAGCAGTGCGGTCGCTATCACCGCAGCCAGCAGGCCTAGCCAGAAAGAACCTGTCATGCCGGTAAAGCTGGCGGCGAAATAAGCACCTGCCATGTAGAGGGAGCCGTGGGCCAGGTTGATGAAATCCATGATGCCAAAGATCAGCGTCAGGCCTGCTGCCAGCAGGAAAAGCATGAGGCCAAACTGCAAGCCGTTTAAACCGTGCTCCAAGAGTAACGTGATATTCATCCCCTGATCCCTAAATGCTGATGGTGGTGCAGATGTGAAATTACTTTAGGCCTAAAATATACTATAAGCGGCGCAATTGAAAATATTTTCTTTGAGGAAAACTGGATTTTGATGCAAAAAAACACTTTACCTAAAAATAGTTTAGGTTTAAAGTAGTTTGGTGTTTTCGGGGTTGCTGTATCTACATTGTGTACCAAAGCCGGAGAAGAAATGAATTCAACTGTGCTACCAGGGTCTGCCCATCTGGATACCTTTGCTTTTGAGCACTTGCCGCCACGCGAGCAATGGCCTGAACTGATTTTTTCTTTGCCTGAGTTGCAATACCCTGAACGCCTGAATTGTGTTGCCGACTTGCTCGACAAGATGTGTGCGACTGGCCATGCAGACAGTATCGCCATCCGCAGCCAGACAGAAAGCTGGACTTATTCCCATCTGCTGGCTACCGTCAATCGTATTGCCCATGTCTTGCTGGAAGATATGCATTTGCAGCCCGGTAACAGGGTCTTGTTACGCGGTGCTAATAATCCCATGATGGCTGCCAGTGTACTGGCTGTCATCAAAGCGGGTTGCATAGCCGTGCCTACCATGCCCTTGCTACGCGCCAAAGAATTGGGCGTGATCGCGAATAAAGCTGAAATTGCGGCTGCACTCTGCTCAGAAAATCTGCGTGAAGAGATGGAACTGGCAGTACAAGCTAATCCCATATTGACGCAGGTGATGTACTTCAATCATCAGGGCGATGATGGCCTGGAAGCGCTCATGGCTGGTAAATCGCTTGAATTTGCTGCTGCCGATACTCTCGCCGAAGATGTCTGCCTGATCAGTTTTACTTCCGGCACGACCGGCATGCCCAAGGGCACCATGCATTTTCACAGGGATGTGCTGGCTATCTGCGATTGCTTTCCTCGCTCTACCTTACAGTCTGCACAAAGCGATATTTTCATAGGCACACCACCACTGGCGTTTACGTTTGGTCTGGGTGGCTTGCTGCTGTTTCCTTTGCGCGTCGGTGCGACAGCGGTCTTGCTGGAAAAACTGACACCAGAATCCTTGCTGAAAGCCATAGACGAATTCAAGGCTACGGTATGTTTTACTGCACCAACCTTTTATCGCCAGATGGCCACGCTGGCAAAGAATTTTGATTTATCCAGCCTCAAGAAAACTGTTTCTGCCGGTGAAGCCTTGCCCGCTGCGACCCGTGAAGCCTGGCGTCAGGCGACTGGCCTCGTCATGATAGATGGCATAGGCGCGACCGAGATGCTGCATATCTTTATTTCTGCGGCAGGCGATGAGGCGCGGGCAGGGGCAACCGGCAAGCCCATCCCTGGCTACCAGGCTTGTATATTTGATGAGCATGGTGACATGGCTGGCCCCGGTGTGGTTGGTCGCCTGGCAGTCAAGGGGCCGACTGGTTGCCGTTATCTGGCAGATGACAGGCAAAAAAATTATGTCCACCAGGGCTGGAACCTGACAGGCGATGCCTATGAGATGGATGCCGACGGTTACTTCTGGTATCGCGCCCGCACTGACGACATGATTATTTCTGCTGGCTATAACATTGCAGGCCCTGAGGTGGAAGAAGCCTTGCTAAAGCATCCAGCAGTGTCTGAATGTGCAGTCATAGGCCTGGCTGATGAAGAGCGCGGCCAGATCGTCAAGGCCTTTGTCGTATTGAAAGGTGATGCACAGGCATCAGCAGAACTGAGCAAGGAAATCCAGGATTTCGTCAAGAATAGTATTGCCCCTTACAAGTATCCGCGCGCCATAGAATTCATGGCGAGCTTGCCGAGAACTGAAACTGGCAAACTGCAACGCTATAAATTGCGTACACCTGCTGCCAGCTAAATATTAAATATCAAGTATCAGATACAAAAGATTCGCCCATGCCCATTAACCCGAAGGAGACGTCCGTGAAAAAGACCTTGCTGTGTTTATTGTTGTCCGGTATTGCTGCGACCAATGCGAATTGTGCTTTCGCTGCGGACAAAGTCAAAGTAGGCATGGTCACCACCTTGTCTGGTGCGGGAGCTGGCCTGGGTGTTGATATACGCGATGGATTTTCCTTGGCCATGAAGCATCTGGACAATAAATTCGGTAATTTGCCAGTCGAAGTCATTGCGGGTGATGATCAGCAAAATCCTGACGCAACCAAGCAACTGGTGGACAAGCTCATCAAGAAAGACAAGGTCGATTTGATGACCGGCATCGTATTTTCCAATCTGATGCTGGCAGTCGGACCAACAATTTTCGGTGCCAAGGTGCATTACATCAGTGCCAATGCTGGCCCGTCTCAATATGCGGGTGAGCAATGTAATCCTTATTTCTTTAATGTGGCCTGGCAGAACGACAGCCTGCATGAGGCTGTTGGCAAGCAAGTCAATGATAAGGGCTTTAAGAATGTCGCTCTGGTGGCACCCAATTATCCAGCGGGCAAAGATGCGTTGACAGGTTTTAAACGCTACTACAAAGGCAAGGTTGCTGAAGAAATCTATACCAAATTGGGGCAGCTTGATTATGCGACGGAGTTGGCGCAGATACGTGGCCTGAAACCAGATGCCGTCTATATCTTCCTGCCAGGTGGAATGGGTATCAATTTCATCAAGCAATTTGTGGATGCTGGTTTATCCAAGAGTACGCAACTCTTCGGGCCAGGCTTCTCTGCTGATGAGGACATCATCAAAGCAGTAGGCGCGCCCATGCTGGGCATGTTCAATGCATCGCAGTGGGGGCATGATATGGATAATCCGCAAAACAAACGTTTTGTAGCTGACTTCCAGAAAGAATATGGCCGTTTGCCATCACTGTATGCATCACAAGGCTATGACGCTGCCATGCTGATGGATAGTGCTGTGCGCGGGGTCAAGGGCAAGATAGAAGACAAGGATGCTTTGGGTAAAGCCATCAAGGCTGCCAACTTCAAGTCTGTGCGAGGTGACTTCAAGTTCAACAGCAATCACTATCCTGTACAAAATTATTATGCCCGCATTGTCAGCAAGGATGCACAGGGCAGGGTGACCAACAAAACTTTGAGCCCGGTGTTCACTAATCATCCCGATGCCTATGTAGCCTCTTGCAAAATGCAATAAAGCATCGCTCGGCTCGTGAATTGCTCAAAGTAAATATTTATTCTTCAAGGTATTTTAATGAACATCCTATGCATAGGCGGTGGTCCGGCTGGCCTGTACTTCAGCCTGCTGATGAAAAAGCAAAACCCTGCGCACCAGATCTCCATCGTCGAACGCAATCGTGCTTACGATACCTTTGGCTGGGGCGTGGTGTTTTCTGACCAGACCCTGGGTAATCTGGTGAATGCAGATGAACAGACCACCCGTTCCATCTTGCAGTCCTTTAATCACTGGGATGATATCGACACGCATTTCAAGGGACAGGTTGTTACCTCCGGTGGTCACGGTTTTTGCGGCATAGGCCGTAAGCGTTTGCTGAATATCCTGCAAGAGCGTTGTGAAGAACTGGATGTCAAGCTGGTGTTTGAAACCGACGTTACAGACGACCAGACATTGGCGCTGGAATATGATGCCGACCTTGTTATTGCTTGCGATGGCTTGAACAGCCGCGTGCGCACCCGTTACGAGCAAAGCTATCAACCCGATATTGATACACGCAAATGCCGTTTTGTCTGGCTGGGTACCAAAAAACTGTTCTCGGCTTTTACCTTTGCCTTTGAAGAAACCGAGCATGGCTGGTTCCAGGCGCATGCCTATCAATACGACGGCGATACCGCGACCTTTATCGTCGAGACGCCGGAGGAGACCTGGCTCAAGGCTGGCATAGATAAAATGAGTCAGGAAGAAGCCATCGCGTTTTGTGAAAACCTGTTCGCTAAATACCTGGATGGCAATGCCCTGATGTCAAATGCCACGCATTTGCGCGGTTCTGCCAACTGGATCAAGTTCCCGCGCATTATCTGCAAGAACTGGGTGCACTGGAATCAATTGAATAATAAGCGTGTACCCGTGGTCTTGATGGGTGATGCTGCCCATACTGCACATTTCTCGATAGGCTCAGGCACCAAGCTGGCTTTGGAAGATGCAATAGAGCTGGCACGCAGTTTTGAGAAGCATGGTGAGCAAGGTATGGGTGCCGTGCTGGAAGCTTATCAGGACTTGCGTTCAATAGAAGTCTTGAAGATACAAAGCGCCGCCCGCAATTCCATGGAATGGTTTGAAAATGTTCAGCGTTATACCGCCATGGAAGCACCACAGTTTGCCTATTCCATGCTGACACGCAGCCAGCGTTTGTCGCATGAGAACCTGCGGGTAAGGGATGCGACCTATGTACGTAGTTTTGAACACTGGATAGCAGAACAGGCGTATGCTAAAGCTGGCTTGCCAGTACCCAAAACAAAAGTAGCGATTCCACCCATGCTGACGCCTTACAAGCTGCGCGATGTCGTGTTGAAAAATCGCATAGTCGTCTCACCGATGGCGCAATACTCAGCGGTCGATGGTGTGGCTGGTGATTATCATCTGGTGCACCTGGGTAGCCGGGCCATGGGCGGTGCGGGCCTGGTGTTTGCCGAGATGACTTGTGTTTCTGCCGATGCTCGCATCACGCCAGCTTGCCCTGGCCTGTATGCACCTGAACATACACAAGCCTGGAAGCGCATCGTCGATTTTGTCCACACCAATACTGATGCCAGGATCGCTGTGCAGCTAGGCCATGCCGGGGCCAAAGGTTCCACCTGCGTAGCCTGGGAGGGAACAGATCAGCCATTGAAAGAAGGTAACTGGCCGCTGGTGTCAGCGTCAGAGCAGCAATACCTGCCGGGCATTTCGCAAGTTGCGCACGCTGCCACAGCGGCAGATATGCAGCGGATAAAAAATGATTTTATCCAATCGACCAGAGCAGCAGCAGAGGCAGGCTTTGACTGGCTGGAGCTGCATTGCGCCCACGGTTACCTCTTATCAAGCTTCATTTCGCCACTGACCAATCAGCGTGAAGATGAATACGGTGGTTCACTGGAAAGCCGTTGCCGTTATCCGCTGGAAGTGTTTGCCGCCATACGTGCAGTCTGGCCTGCTGATAAACCCATCTCCGTGCGTATATCTGCACATGACTGGGTGGAGGGCGGGATTACGCCTGATGATGCAGTCGCCATCGCCAGGCTGTTCAAGGTAGCAGGTGCCGACATGATAGATTGCTCATCCGGACAGGTCAGCAAACAGGAAAAACCTGTCTATGGCCGCATGTTCCAGACTCCGTTTGCGGACCGCATACGCAACGAAGCGCAAATACCCACCATCGCCGTCGGTGCGATTTTTGAAGCGGATCATGCAAACAGTATCATCGCCGCTGGCCGAGCTGACTTGTGTGCCATCGCCAGACCACACCTGGCTGATCCTGCCTGGACCTTGCATGAAGCAGCCAAACTGGGCTTCACTGACATGTCCTGGCCCAAGCAATATGTCGCCGGAAAAATGCAACTGGAACGCAATCTCGAACGTGATCGGCAAGTCGCCGCAGCCAGCGCCGGTCTGACGCCGCAGCAAGTTGCTGCCAAATTGCTGGAAGGATGAGCATGACAGCGTATCAGGAACGTTTGCAAGGCAGGCATGCGCTGGTTACTGGTGGCAGCAAAGGTATAGGCCTGGCGATAGCGCAAGCCTTGCTCAGCGAAGGTGCGATAGTAACACTGGCAGGCCGTAGTGAAGCGACCTTGCAGGAGGCTGTGGCTTCGCTGATCCATGCCAAAGTGCAGTATGTCGTCATGGATGTTAGCGATGTGCAATCAGTGCAGGCAGCTTTTCAATTATCGCAAGACAGGGATGGTCGTATCGACATCCTCATCAATAATGCTGGACAAGCCAGTTCAGCTTCTTTTCTGAAAACTGATGCCAACTTGTGGCAAAGCATGCTGGACGTGAACCTGAACGGCAGCTTCATTTGCATGCAACAGGCTTTGCCAGCGATGCTGGAAGCGGGCTGGGGCCGTATCGTCAATGTGGTCAGCACGGCGGGTTTGAAGGGATATGCCTATGTCTCTGCCTATTGCGCTGCCAAACATGGCGTAATAGGCCTGACGCGGGCAGTGGCGCTGGAAGTCGCGGCGAAAGGCGTGACCGTGAATGCGGTTTGCCCTGGTTACACCGAAACCGATATCGTGAAAGAGGCAGTTGCCAAGATCGTCGCCAAGACTGGCCGTACTGAAGAACAGGCGAAAGCTGAACTGGCTGCGGGCAATCCGCAAAAACGCCTGGTACAGCCGCAAGAAGTGGCAGATGCAGTGCTGTGGCTATGCATGGATGGCGCATCGGCGATGAATGGGCAGTCTATAGCCGTAGCTGGTGGCGAAGTCATGTGATGAAATCAGAGCAACAAACAAGATCAGGTATGAAAGAAGACAGCAACCCAGTGTTCGACATGGAAACCCGCCTGACGCAAGATGACCATCAGTCCTTGCGACTGTGGTTGCGCATGTTGTCTTGCACCGTGATGATAGAAGGTGAAATTCGCAGCCGCTTGCGCAGCGAATTCGGTATCACCTTGCCACGCTTTGACCTCATGGCACAACTTGAGCGGCACCCAGAAGGCTTGCGTATGGGGGAGTTATCCAAGCGGATGATGGTCACCGGCGGCAATATCACTGGCATTACCGATCAGCTGGAACAAGAAAAACTGGTTACCCGTGTCGCTGATCTTAAGGATAGACGTGCTTACAGCGTCAAGCTGACCCCTGCTGGTCGCCGTGCCTTCAAACGTATGGCAGCGGTACATGAAGCATGGATAGCCGATATGTTTTCTGGTTTGCAGACTGAACAGAAAAGCAAATTATTTGAATTGTTGTCGCAAGTGAAAACGCATTTGCACGAACCTTTGCACGAATCTGGCACTGACAACAATATAGACAACAACCCTGAGCAGGAAAAAGCTATATGAAATACCTACCCGGACAGCCCCAGGATTTACCTGGCAATCGCCAGCAACTGGCAAACTATGCAGCACAGCATTTTACCTATGCAGTCGATGCTGGCGTTGCCACCATCACCCTGAACCGGCCTGAGCGCAAAAACCCGCTGACCTTCGATTCTTATGCAGAGTTGCGCGACTTGTTCCGTACTTTGTCGTATGGTGATGATGTCAAGGCCATCGTTATTACCGGTGCTGGTGAAAACTTTTGTTCTGGCGGTGATGTGCATGAAATCATAGGCCCACTGACCAAGCTCGATATGCGAGGTCTGCTGAGTTTTACCCGCATGACGGGTGATCTCGTCAAGGCCATGCGCGCTTGCCCGCAGCCGATTATTGCAGCGATTGATGGTGTCTGTGCCGGTGCAGGTGCCATCTTGGCGCTGGCCTCTGATATCCGCATAGGCACAGCACGTAGCAAGACTGCTTTCCTGTTCACCCGGGTTGGTCTGGCTGGTTGCGATATGGGTGCCTGCTCCATTTTGCCGCGCATCATAGGACAGGGGCGAGCATCAGATTTGCTGTATACAGGGCGCTCGATGTCAGGCGAAGAAGCAGAGCGCTGGGGGTTTTTCAATCGACTGGCAGCGCCGGAAGATGTGCTGGCAGAAGCGCAGGACTATGCGAAAAACCTGGCCGAAGGCCCGAATTTTGCTCATGGCATGACCAAGAAAATGCTGCAGCAGGAATGGAACATGGGCGTCGATGAAGCCATAGAAGCGGAAGCACAGGCCCAGGCTATCTGCATGATGACCAATGATTTTCATCGTGCCTACCATGCCTTCGTTGCCAAGCAAAAACCTGTCTTTGAAGGGGATTGAGCATGACGCATATTATGACTGACACTAGCTATTTGGACTGGCCCTTCTTTGATGAAAAGCACCGTGAATTGCAACGCACGCTGGATACATGGTCTGCAGAAAACCTGCCTGATCATCATGCTGCGGATGTTGATCAGGCTTGCCGCAATCTCGTCAAGCAGCTAGGCGCGGCTGGCTGGCTCAAGAATGCCATAGGCGGCAGTGCCTATGGCGGCAATGCTGACGTCATTGATACCCGTGCCATCTGCCTGATACGCGAAACCTTGGCCCGTCATTCGGGTCTGGCAGATTTTGCCTTTGCCATGCAAGGGCTGGGTTCAGGAGCGATCAGCCTGCATGGCACAGATGCGCAAAAGCAAACTTATCTGAGCAAGGTAGCCAAAGGCGAGGCGATTGCTGCTTTTGCCCTGTCCGAGCCTGAAGCAGGTTCAGATGTGGCAGCCATGCAATGTGCGGCAGAATTTGTCGCCGATGCTGATGGTGGTCACTATATATTGAATGGTGAGAAAACCTGGATTTCCAACGGCGGCATTGCCGACTTTTATGTATTGTTCGCCCGCACTGGCGAAGCGCCGGGTGCGCGTGGCATCACTGCCTTTATCGTTGATGCTAACTTGCCTGGCTTTGAGATTGCCGAACGTATCGATGTGATTGCTCCACATCCGCTGGCGCGCCTGAAGTTTACTAATTGCCGCATCCCGGCAACACAGCGTTTGGGTGAGGCAGGGCAGGGCTTCAAGGTAGCAATGGCGACGCTGGATATCTTCCGTACCTCCGTGGCTGGTGCTGCGCTTGGCTTTGCCCGTCGTGCCATGGATGAAGCCATGCACAGAGTAACGGCGCGCAAGATGTTTGGCCAGACTCTGGCTGATTTTCAAATGACGCAGGCCAAACTGGCACAGATGGCTACGACCATAGATAGCTCGGCTCTGTTGATTTACCGCGCAGCCTGGCAAAGAGACCAGGGCCGGAAGGTCACCAAAGAAGCCGCCATGGCCAAACTGACTGCGACTGAAGGTGCACAGCAAGTGATAGATGCAGCGGTGCAGATGTTTGGTGGCCTGGGTGTGGTTTCAGAAGTGCCGGTGGAGCGCCTTTACCGTGAAATCCGTTCTCTGCGTATTTATGAAGGGGCGACGGAAGTGCAGCAACTGATCATAGGCCGTGAATTGCTGAAAGAGTTCGCTTCCGCATGATTTTTACGGCTGAGTTGCCCATACGCTTTGCTCACTGCGACCCGGCAGGCATCGTGTTTTATCCGCGCTATTTTGAAATGATGAATGGTGTGGTGGAAGACTGGTGCGCACAAGGCCTGACTTGCAGTTTTCATGAAATGCATATTGCACGTGGCATAGGTTTGCCTACCGTGCATCTGGAAACGGATTTCATCAAGCCGGCAGAATTGGGTGAAAGCTTGCTGGCAGAATTGATCTTAACGAAGCTGGGCAAGAGTTCAGTTGAACTGCAAATTTGCTTTAGCGGGCCACAACAGGATGTTCGCTTGAAAGCCAGGCTGGTTCTGGTCATGATGGATTTGAAATTGCGCAAGGCGGTAGCCATACCTGATGAACTGCGTACTGCCATGCTGAAGTATTGCAATATTAGATAGATATAATGGACTTTTCAGACTTTAGGAGCTGAATAGTCATCAATGAAAGGATAGATGATGGACATTTTGCAACCTCCGGGCTGGGCCAGGCCACGTGGCTATTCAAATGGCATTTCTGCAAGTGGCCGTACTGTTTGCGTCAGCGGCATGGTGGGTTGGGATGCGCAATGCGCCTTTCAGACCGATGATTTTGCAGGCCAGGTAAGACAGGCCTTGCAGAATATCGTTGAAGTATTGACAGAGGCAAATGCCAAACCTGAGCACATAGTGCGCATGACCTGGTACGTCATCGATAAAAAAGAATATGTAGGAGCCTATAAAGAAGTGGGCGAAGCCTATCGCGATATTATAGGTCGCCATTACCCAACCATGACAGCCGTGCAGGTGGCAGGCTTGATTGAAGACAGAGCCAGGGTAGAGATAGAAGTCACTGCCATCGTACCGGAGTAAATATGCAGACCAGTATTGCAGTTGTAGGTATTGTCGGTGCGGGTGCCATGGGGCGCGGTATAGCCCAGATTGCGGCACAGGCAGATTTTACTGTGCTCTTGTTTGATGTACAGGCAGATGCCGCCAGCAAAGCCAGTCAGCTGATTGCTGAACAATGGCAAAAAATGCTGAGCAAGGAAAAACTCAGTGCAGAACAATATCAGCGTGCTGTGGAAAACCTGCAAGTTGTTAATAGCGTCCAGGAGTTGGCAAAGTGCGATCTGGTGGTTGAGGCAATTGTTGAAAAGCTGGATGTCAAACGTGCTTTGTTCCAGCAACTGGATGCCATCGTCAGCGACACTTGCATACTGGCGACTAATACTTCGTCTTTGTCAGTGACCGCTATTGCGGCGGGCACAAAAATACCTGAGCGTGTCGCAGGCCTGCATTTCTTCAATCCTGTCCCCCTGATGAAGGTGGTTGAGGTCATTGATGGGTTGCTGACCGACTCTGCGGTTGCAGAGCAACTTATGACTTTCTCCACACAAATCGGGCATTTGCCGGTACGTGCCAAGGATACACCGGGTTTTATCGTCAATCATGCAGGCCGTGGCTATGGCACGGAAGCCCTGCGGATATTGCAAGAGAATGTCGCCAGCTTCCGCCAGATAGACCAGATCATGCGTGAGGCGGCGGGTTTCAAACTGGGACCGTTTGAATTGCTGGACCTGACCGGGCTGGATATATCTCATCCAGTCATGGAAGCGATTTATCATCAGTATTATGAAGAGCCACGCTATCGTCCCAGCGTCATCACGGCACAGCGAGTACATGCAGGTGTGCTGGGACGTAAGACTGGACGTGGATTTTATAACTATACTGGCAATCAGGATGTGCCAGCGGTTCCTGAACAGCAGTCTGCGTGGGTGGGGCCAGTATGGATCAACCAGGAAAACGCTGACGCGGTGCCAGCGCTGCTTGCCTTGTTTGAGCGTTGCGGCGTTACTATCGAAAATGGTGAGCAGCCATCTGCAGAGGCGCTGTGTATAGTCAGCCCATACGGTGAAGATGTCAGCACCTGTGTGGCGAGAGCCGGGCTGGATGCCCGCCGTACTCTTGGCATAGATGCCTTGACTGTTTGCCAGGGACATCTGAGCCTGATGATGAATCCCGCTACAGATGCAAACCTTGCAGCACAATGCCAGTCCCTGCTGCAAAAAAGCGGGCAGGGCGTCAGCCTGATACAGGACAGTGCCGGTTTCGTGGTTCAGCGCATTCTGGCGACCATTATCAATATCGCTAGCGACATAGCCCAGCAAGGAATATGCAGCCCGCAAGACCTGGACAAGGCAGTGGTATTAGGCCTCGCTTATCCAGCAGGGCCACTGGCTTGGGGCGACAAACTCGGCACTTCGCGTATACTATTGGTTTTGCGGAACTTGTATGCCAGTACTGGCGACCCGCGCTATCGACCCAGCCCCTGGCTGGTACGCAGGGCGCAACTGGGTTTATCCTTGCTGCATTTGCCACAATAGTGGACTGTAAAAGTGGAAATCGGAGTGCTTGTCATGTGCGCGACGATCATGGCTGCGTTGCAAATACTCGCGATAGTCCCGCTATCGCTGTGTTTTGCGCCTTGCCCTGATGCGCCGGGCACATGCCCTTCACTCTCGATTCCACTGTTACAGTCCACTAGGTAACAGGATAAGGCTGCATAAAACCAGACATGTCACTTCGTAATGTAGAAAAGTGGCATGTAAATAAATATATAACGGTACATATTCAAATCAGGAGAAACAGATGGCCAAGGCTGTATTTAGTTGGGAAGATCCCTTGTTATTGTCCTCGCAACTCAGCGATGAAGAACGCATGGTGCAGGATGCCGCACGTGTCTATTGCGAAGAAAAGCTGACGCCGCGGGTACTGGAAGCTTTCCGTCATGAGAAAACAGATCCAGCCATTTTCCGTGAGATGGGTGAGCTTGGTTTGCTGGGTTCCATGATCCCTACGCAATACGGCGGTGCTGGTTTGAACTATGTTTGCTATGGCCTGGTGGCGCGTGAAGTGGAGCGTGTTGATTCTGGTTACCGTTCCATGATGAGCGTACAAAGCTCGCTGGTCATGGTGCCTATCAATGAATTTGGTAGCGAAGCACAAAAACAAAAATACCTGCCCAAGCTGGCAACGGGTGAATGGATAGGCTGCTTTGGCCTGACCGAGCCTAATCACGGCTCTGACCCAGGCAGCATGGTGACCCGTGCCAAGACTGTGCCGGGTGGTTATTCCCTCAGTGGTGCGAAGATGTGGATCACGAATAGCCCTATCGCTGATGTCTTTGTGGTTTGGGCAAAAACGGATGATGGCCGTATCCGTGGCTTTATCCTGGAAAAAGGCTGGAAAGGCCTGACAGCACCGGCCATCCATGGCAAGGTCGGCTTGCGTGCTTCCATCACTGGCGAAATCGTCATGGATGAAGTATTTGTACCAGAAGAAAACCTGATGCCACACGTAGAAGGCCTGAAAGGCCCGTTCACCTGCCTGAACTCAGCACGCTACGGTATCGCCTGGGGGGCATTGGGTGCGGCAGAATTTTGCTGGCATACGGCACGTCAATACACCATGGACCGCCTGCAATTTGGCCGCCCACTGGCTGCAAATCAGCTGGTACAGAAAAAACTGGCAGACATGCAGACTGAAATCACGCTGGCCCTGCAAGGTTGTTTGCGTCTCGGCCGCATGAAGGATGAAGGTACGGCTGCAGTTGAAATCACGTCCATCATGAAGCGGAATTCCTGTGGCAAATCTCTGGATATCGCCCGCACTGCACGCGATATGCTGGGCGGTAATGGTATTTCTGATGAATTTGGCATTGCCCGCCATCTGGTGAACCTGGAAGTCGTCAACACCTATGAAGGTACGCATGATATCCATGCGCTGATACTGGGCCGCGCCCAGACTGGTATCGCTGCTTTCTAAAATCGCAGCGTTCTCAGCTGCTTGCAAAAAAAAGCCGCTTTGTCTTCAAGGCAAGCGGCCTTTGTTTTATGGCATGGCTTAATTTGCCCCCCTGATTTTTTACCGCATTTTCTCCCGTTTATTCTTCGAATTTCTACAAAATTTGCGCCATCACAAGACGTGCTCAATTTTTTCATTGATGATTGCCAAAAAGTGATAAGGCTGGATCCGGGTTTCACATGCGCTATCGGGTGATTAACGTGAAGAGATTTTTGGTGAAAATACGATGAAATTTCCAGTGACGCAACGCTTCTGGACCTGGTTTACCCGACCTTTGTTATTGGTCGGCTTATTGTTGACCATCCCCGCCTTCTATTTGGTGCTGGGTGGCACCACTGACGTGGCCGAGCTGGCGGGGCGCACTCTGTATGCGGCTGCAGCATTGTTGATGCTTGTTGATACTGGTCTCCAATGGCAAAAAAATAGAAGTCAAAAACGGCGTAGTGGCAAGCTAATACTGGATGGCATGATCATCACTGGCTGCTTGCTGAGTGTTATTTTTACTGGCGAAGCATCGGGTACGTTCGAATGGGTGTTGCGACTAGCGCTGGTAGCCGTCATTCTGCTGCGTCTTGCCACTCTGGTTTTGCAACATATGAAACCCAGTCATCTGGTGCAAATGATCGTGCTGGCTTTGCTGATGCTTTGTTCTGCAGGTGCAGGGTTTTACTGGCTGGAGCCCAATGTACATAGCTATGCGAATGGTGTCTGGCTGGCTTTTACTACGATAGCTACAGTGGGCTATGGAGATATTGTTCCTTCTACCCCTGCATCCAAGATATTTGCCGTCTTCATCGTATTGCTTGGTTACGCCATGTTTTCTATAGTAACGGCGAATATTGCAGCTTTGTTTGTGGAGGAGGAAGAGGCTAATCTGGAAAAGCAGTTGCATGCAGATATCCGTCACTTGAGCAGGGAAGTGGCTGCTCTCAGGGATGAGTTGCGCAGCCGTGATCGTCTTTTCCTCGAAAGGGAAAAAGCAAGGGAGCCTAGGCAGGGTGCGCAAACAGAGTAATTAGTCTGGCAGCCCGAGGTCAAATGAATTTTCTACTCAGTAAATGCCCGGCTGATAATATGATCAAGTAGGGTGTTGCTTATCTCGCTACCCAGACTTCCATATACTCGACCGCATTCAGCATCCATACGGCTGTGAGTAAACGCGATGGCAACATCTTTTTCAGCATATTCGCTCATCAGGAAAGCCTGGGCTGTCAGCACCAGTTTCTGGGTAATGCGACGGGCATTCTTTTCTCTGAATTCTGTTAATGCCAGGTCTTTTTTTAATTCCTGCACCATTTGCCTGACCTGCTCAGATGTCGAACTGTTCCAAAATTGCAGCAATAATTGCAAGCCCTCTGGGTCTCTATCCATGGCGCGCAGCACATCCAGGCACATGACATTTCCAGAGCCTTCCCAGATAGAGTTGACCGGTGCTTCGCGGTACAGCCTTGCCATGGGGCCAGTCTCGACATAGCCATTGCCTCCCCAGACTTCCATGCATTCACCAGTAAATTCCAGTGCGCGTTTGCATATCCAGAATTTTGCGGCAGGCGTCATGATGCGTTTCCAGGCGCGTTGCAAGTTGTCATCTGGTGCGTCAATTGCAGCAGCCAAGTGCAACATGAGGCGTGTCGCTGCTTCGCTTTCCAGCGCGAGGTCAGCCAACACATTGCGCATCAAAGGTTGATCCACCAACTTCTTGCCGAAAGCTGTGCGGTGACGCGCATGGTGGATGGCTTGCACTAGCGCCTGCCTCATCAGGCCCGCGCTACCGATGACGCAATCCAGCCGGGTCAGGTTGGCCATTTCTATGATGGTTGGTATACCCCGGCCTTCATTGCCTATCATGACGCCGTAGGCATTATGGAATTCCACTTCGCTGCTGGAGTTTGATTTGTTGCCCAGTTTGTCTTTTAGTCTTTGTACCAGGATCGCATTCTTGCTGCCGTCAGGACACCAGCGAGGCACGAAAAAACAGGATAAACCAGTCTCAGTCTTGGCCAGGACCAGATGGGCATCGCACATGGGGGCTGAGAAAAACCATTTGTGACCTGTCAGTGCATAAGCCTGGCCTCGTCCCTCAGCACCCAGCGCCACGGCAGTGGTGGTATTGGTGCGCACATCCGATCCGCCCTGCTTTTCTGTCATGCCCATGCCTATCAAGATGGATTTTTTCTGTGCTATCGGCAGGTCACGTGGATCATGTTCCAGCGAGTACAGCTTGTCTTTGAGTTCCGCGAAGAGGAATACTTCGTTTTTTAGCACCGGGATGGATGCAAAAGTCATGGTGCTGGGACATAGGGAGCCAGATTCCACCTGCGATTGCATGAAATAGCCAGCAGCACGGGCGACATGTGCACCCAAGCGCGGCTGACTCCATGGGCTGGCATGCAGACCTTGCTTGCGCAACATGCCCAGTAACTGATGCCAGCTGGGATGGAAATCTACCCGGTCTATGCGCTTGCCCTGTCTGTCATGGGTATGCAATTCTGGCAAATGCGTATTGGACAGTGCGGCAGCTTCCAGCACTGCGCTGCTTCCTAATTCTTGTCCGGACGTTTTCAGTGTATTTTGATACCAGTCAGCCTGATACTGCGCCAGACTTGTCATTAGAACGGTATCACTAGTGAAAATATTGTAATCTTGCAGGTCTGCGACCTGATTGCTTATTTCGTGGGTTTGCCACTGCATATGAGCCTCATAGATATGGGGTAAGCTAAATAAGTAAGCCAGGTGAATAGTGTAGTCTGATGAAGTAATCAAGATGTTCGCCTTTTAGCATCCTCCTAAGTACCTGAACTTATAAAACAAGAAACACCATGAGCGAGTCTGCCAGCCCTTTGAAATTACGCCGCAAGCCAGTGCAGCAACGCTCGAAAATGACACAATTGGCAATTCTTGATGCCTTTGTTCGGCTTTTGGTCGAAAAAAGCTATGCCGATCTGACCATGCGCGATATCGCCCTGGTTGCTGGCGTGGGCCTGGGCACCTTGTATGAATATTTCCCCGGCAAGAAATCAATAGCGGCTCATTGCATACATGAGCGCATGAAGAATATTGGAGCCCAGATGCGCATCTGGGTAGGGTTGCAACATGGTCAGCCCTTGCAAGATATCGTAACGGATCTGCTGGAGCGCATTATTCTTTTGCATGCAGACAAAACTGAAGAGTGGTCTGCTCTGATTTTCCTGGAGCGGCAAATTTCCAACATGGAAGCCTATAGCGCCCTGTACGGGCAAGTTGTCGATATCTGGGAGTCAGCTTTTGCCGCAAGCTCGGACCGTGCGGCTTATCCAGATACCAGCCCGGCGATAGTCCATGCGGCTGTCTATGGGGTCTTGTACCAGACGCTGATGTTGTCCCCGCAAAGCCTGCAAGCGCCTGAATTTCTTGCCCAGATGAAAAACTTGGTGTTGGGATATCTGCAAATCACTGATCAGAGCGCCCGAATAAGGTAAAATCGCGGGATGTCCTATCAAGTCCTCGCCCGAAAATATCGCCCCAAGAGTTTTGAAACTCTGGTGGGGCAAGAGCACGTGGTCCGTGCCTTATCGCATGCGCTAGAGCAGCAGCGGCTGCATCACGCCTATTTGTTTACCGGTACACGCGGTGTCGGCAAGACGACGCTGTCACGCATACTTGCCAAATCCTTTAATTGCGAGACGGGCATTACTGCCCATCCTTGCGGTGTTTGCGAAGCATGTATGGCGATTGATGCCGGGCGCTTTGTTGACTATATAGAAATGGATGCCGCCTCTAACCGTGGCGTCGATGAAATGGCCTCGCTGCTCGAGCAGGCAATTTATGCGCCGTCCAATGCACGCTTTAAAGTCTATATGATAGACGAGGTGCACATGCTGACCAACCACGCTTTCAACGCCATGTTGAAAACGCTGGAAGAGCCGCCTGAGCACGTCAAATTCATTTTGGCAACCACTGACCCGCAAAAAATCCCGGTCACGGTCTTGTCACGCTGCCTGCAATTCAATCTCAAGCAAATGCCACCTGGTCATATTGTTGGCCATCTGGAAAATATTCTGGGACAAGAGCAAATCGATTTTGAGTTGCCAGCCTTGCGTTTGCTGGCTCAGGGCGCACATGGCTCCATGCGCGATGCCTTGTCGCTGACAGACCAGGCAATTGCCTATGCCGCTGGTAAAGTCAGCTTGGATGCAGTGCAAGGCATGTTGGGTGCGCTTGACCAGTCTTACCTGATACGCCTGCTGGATGCCTTGCTGGCCCAGGATGGCAAGGCCTTGCTTGACGTTGCCGATGAAATGGCATCGCGCAGCCTTTCGTATAAAGCTGCCCTGCAAGATCTGGGCAGTTTGCTGCACCAGATCGCCGTGGCGCAAATGGTGCCTGCAGCAGTGGCAGAAGATATTCCTGAACGCGAACAGGTATTGCGTCTGGCGCAGAGTTTCGCCAAGGAAGAAGTGCAACTGTTTTATCAAATTGCCGTGCATGGTCGCAATGAGCTGGCGCTGGCTCCTGATGAATATGCTGGTTTTAGCATGACGCTGTTGCGCATGCTGGCATTCAAACCTGTCAGTGGCGAACAATGGGCGCAGCCACCTGCCAGTACACCACCGGCTGGTGGGCGTCCGACGTTGCCAGTGAATAGTACGAGCAATGTGCCGCCTGCACAAAGTTCTGCTCGTTCCGGCCCTGTTGTCAGTCCTGCAGCGCCCAGTAATAGTAGTGGCGCTGCCTCTGCAGTAAGTGCAACGTCGGCAGTGTTGCCTGCTCGTTCTCCGGCAGAAGCATCTAAACCAGCGGCGCAGGAAAATACTGAGGCACGAGTCAGTACACCTGCTGCTGGCACACGTGTCAGCCCGGTCATGGCTGCCCTGGCTGCCGCGCGCGCAAATACCAAGAATGGCACACAAGCTGGGAAGCCCGCTTCTGCCGAAGTTGAGCCTGCAGCCAAAGCTGCAATTGCTCCTGTCGCCCCAGTAGCTCCAGTCTCACCCATAGCGCCTGTTCGTCCTGTTGCTCCGCCGACTGTCAAAGTAGCGCCATCATCGGCGCAACCAGTGGCCAAGCCTGTCCAGCCAGTATCTGCACCCGCACCTTTGATCGCAGAACAGGATATGCAATCCATGGGCATGGATGATATGCCACCGCCCTGGGATGAAGAAATGTTCTTCGATGCAGAGCCTGCAAAACCGGCAATGCCACCGAGAGTGATGACTCCTGCCACACATCAGGAGCAAGCCGCACCAGTTGAAGTGGGCGTGCTTGCTGACACAGTTGCAACTGCTGACCAGGAACCGCAAGCTGTCGTTGCAGAAGTACTCAAGCCCAGAGAATCCATCACCCTGAATGTCGATCGCCTGATCGCAAGTGCCCCAGTCCCTGAGTTGAGCTGGGATGGTCATTGGCCTGCACTGGCAGCCAGCTTGCCAGTACGCGGCGTAGCGCAGCAAATGACGCAGCAAAGTGAACTGGTCAGTTGCAAGCAGGATGGTAATGCTCATGTTTTCCGTTTGCGTCTTCCTCTTGCGACCCTTTTGTCTTCTGGCAGTGTTGAAAAACTCAGCGCAGCCCTGACTGAGCGGTTTGAAAAAAACATACGGGTAGAAACCGAGATAGGTGCGGTTGAGCATACTGCCAACGCACAGGCTGTAGCTGAGCGTGAAGTGCGCCAGCAGCAGGCAGAAAAATCCATACAAAGCGACAGTTTCGTGCAGACTTTAATGCGCGAATTTGGTGCCACTATCGTCACGGGTAGCATACGGCCAGTCTGATGTCAGCGGCGTATAAGAATGCGTGACCATCCTTTAATCAATATCCCATTTTTATTTTCGGAGAAATTTTTATGATGAAAAATCAATTAGCTGGCCTGATGAAACAAGCCCAGGCAATGCAGGACAATATGAAAAAAGCCCAGGATCAATTGGGTCTGGTAGAGGTAGAAGGCCAGGCTGGTGCTGGTCTGGTCAAGATTATCATGACCTGCAAGAACGATGTCAAACGCGTTACCATCGATCCATCTCTGCTGGGCGATGACAAGGACATGCTGGAAGACCTGGTTGCTGCTGCATTCAATGATGCGGTACGCAAGGCAGAAGCCACTTCACAAGAAAAAATGTCAGCTTTGACAGCTGGCATGCCATTGCCGCCTGGCTTCAAGATGCCATTCTGAGTGTGAAAAAACTCGGTAGTCTGGAAGCCTTGTCTGAGGCTCTGCGGCGCTTGCCCGGCGTCGGGCCAAAGTCTGCCCAGCGCATGGCTTATCACTTGCTGCAACATGACAGGGAAGGCGCTGCCATCCTTGGCATGGCCTTGACCCATGCGGTTGAGCGCATACAGCATTGCGCATCCTGTAATACCTTCAGCGAGAGCGAAGTCTGCGAAACCTGTCTGGATGCAGTGCGCGATACCAGTCTGCTATGCGTGGTGGAAACGCCCTCAGACCAGATGATGATAGAGCAGACCATGACTTACAAGGGCCTGTACTTTGTCCTCATGGGACGGCTCTCACCACTTGATGGCATAGGCCCGAAAGACATTCATCTGGAAAAACTCGTTGCCAGGGCCACCGACGGTAAAGTGCAGGAAGTGGTGCTGGCCACCAATTTCACTAATGAAGGTGAGGCAACCGCGCATTACATCAGCGAGACACTGAAATCACGTGGTTTGCGGGTGAGTCGTCTGGCACGCGGCGTGCCAGTCGGTGGAGAGCTCGAATATGTGGATGCTGGCACCATTGCCCGCGCCATGCTGGATAGACGGACTACTTAATACAGTCACTGAGATAATAATATAAGCCATCATGTTTCTGATCCCCGCCGAACAAAAAAGCAAATTGCACTTGCAATGGTCAGACCTGATAAGGGGATTGGCTGGGAGTTCCAGACATGCGATGGAAGTCTGGACTTTGCTTGATAAACATTATTCGGAACCACAGCGCAGTTTTCATAATCTCTCGCATATCCAGTCCATGCTCAAGCATGCAGAAGAGCGGCGGGCTGACATACAGAATTTCTCTGTCGTGTCCCTGGCCATCTGGTTTCATGACATGGTGTATGACACCCATGCCAACAATAATGAGTTGAAAAGTGCAGAGCTGGCAGGCGAATTGATGATGCGCATGGAAATTAATCCCATCATCATCATGCATGTGCAGCAATGCATACTTGCGACGGCCAGGCATGAGGTAGCCGATTTTAAAAACCGCGCTGCTGATATTCCCTTATTCCTTGATATTGCCCTGACTATCCTGGGTGCACCTAAGGACGTCTATCAGCAATATAGCCGTGCCATACGCAATGAATTCCGCTGGCTGGAAGCGCCTGCCTACAGAGCTGGGCGTTTAAAAGTGCTAAAGCGCTTTGCTGACCGTGAACACTTATATTTTCATCCCATCATGGCGGCGCAATTCGATGCGCAGGCACGCGCCAATATCGCATGGGAAATCAAGAAACTCACTTTTGTCTGAGTTGATCCTGTAACTCTTTTCTGGACGTATTTTTACTCTTATGCAGTCACAAGCTAAAGCACACGGCCCTTTGGCGGGAATCAAGGTTCTGGAATTGGGTACGCTAATTGCGGGGCCTTTTTGCTCGCGCATGCTGGCAGAGTTTGGCGCTGAAGTCATCAAGGTCGAATCGCCCGATGGTGGTGACCCTCTGCGTCAGTGGCGCGTATTGAAGGATGGCACTTCCTTGTGGTGGAGTGTGCAAGCACGCAATAAGAAAAGCATCACCCTGAATATGAAACAGGAACAGGCACGTGAAATAGCCAGGCGCCTTGCCCTGGATGCCGACATCATCATAGAGAATTACAGACCCGGCGTGCTGGAAAAATGGGAGCTGGGATATGATGATTTGAAAGCGATCAATCCCGCCACTATCATGGTGCGCCTTTCCGGTTATGGCCAGACAGGGCCTTTGAAAGATTTGCCCGGCTTTGGTGCCATCGGTGAATCCATGGGCGGTTTGCGTTATGTCTCAGGCCATGCTGACCGGCCACCTGTGCGCGTCGGCATATCAATTGGTGATTCAGTCGCGGCCCTGCATGGCGTTATCGGTGCCATGATGGCCTTGCGGCACCGTGATGTCACTGGTGGGCGCTGGAATGGCAAGCAGGGTGACGCATGTGTCGCTGGCCAGGGGCAAATGGTGGATGTAGCTTTATATGAGTCGGTATTCAATCTAATGGAATCGCTGGTGCCAGAATTTGATCATGCCGGTGTCGTGCGTGAGCGCACTGGCGGTGCCTTGCCCGGCATCGTGCCGTCGAATACGTATACTACGGCAGAAGGTGAAAATATTGTCATTGCAGGCAATGGTGACGCGATTTTTCACAGACTCATGAAAGCCATAGACCGGGATGATCTGGCGCAAGATCCGGGCCTTGTTCGCAACGATGGCCGTGTCCCGCGTACGGCAGAAATTGATGCGGCAATTCAGGCCTGGTGTTCCGGTCGCGAAATAGATACGGCCTTGCAAATACTCAAGGCTGCAGATGTGCCGGTAGGGAAAATCTACTCTGTACGTGACATGATGAATGACCCGCAATTCCTGGCGCGCCAGATGTTTGAGCAGCATGCCTTTGAAGATGGTACACCAGTCAAGCTGCCAGCCATCACGCCAAAGATGTCAGAAACACCGGGGCAGACGCAGTGGCTGGGGCCGCGCCTTGGTCAACATAATCAGGAAGTGTTGAGTGCGTTGGGTTATAGTGATGCGGAGATAACGCAAATGACTGCGGACAAGGTAATTTAAATAAGTAATTTAAAGGTGAACTATGAATCGACAGATGTTGAAACAATTCCTGATTGCCCTGGCGCTGTTCCTGCTGGGTTACTTCACCTTTAATCACTAAAACTTTGAAATGACTGACCAAGCCCTCAATGCCTGGTCAGCCATGTTTGATCAGTGTAAGGTTTTCAGATAATCCCTGATCCCCGCCAGCAGCATTTCGACCGACATCGCTGTCAGTATTAAACCCATCAGGCGCTCAAATGCAGTCATGGCGCGTATGCCCAGGACTTTTTGCATGCGTTCCGCACTCAATAATACCACTAGCCAGACGACCGCAACGGCAGTCAGCGCTGCCAGATGTACGATCATGTCTTGCCTGCTGTCTGATGAAAACAGCAAGACCGTCGCTAGTGCAGAAGGCCCAGCCAGAGCAGGTATGGCTAGTGGCACTATGAAGGGCTCGTGACCATCTTCCACATCACCAAAAATACCACCTTCCTGCGGGAAGACCATGCGCAGAGCTATCAGGAACAGGATCACGCCACCACCTATGCGCAAAGATGCCTCGGTCAATTGCAGCGCGGTCAGGAAGTGTTTGCCAAAGAACATGAACAGCAAAAGCAAGCCAAAGGCAATAGCACATTCGCGTACCACCACGCGCCAACGCCTTTCAGGCGCGACATGGGACAGGGAGCTGACAAAGATGGGGACGTTCCCGAAAGGGTCGGTGACCAATATCAGCAACATCAGGGATTGAAAAAAATCTTGAGTCATGAAGACCTTTTGTAAAAATTGATGCTTTGAAAAAGCGACTTCAAATTAATGCCAGTGTAGCCTTGACGGCGGCTTCTATACCTGTCGCTGCTTCAGCAATATTTTCTGCCAGCATGTATGCTGGTGTGCTGACTACTTTTCTCTCTGTGTCGACGACAAATTCCTTCACTGGGCAATTGATGTGCTGTCCACCCATGGCAGTTACTGCAGCGGCTGTGTCCGTATCTGTGCCGATGGTGACCACAACACCTCTGCCATATACAAACGGCAGCATGGCTGGTGCTATGCATATATAGCAGGCAGGTTTGCCAGCGTCGGCGATGGCTTTGGCAAAGCGCAAAACGTCTGGCTGTATCTGGCAGTCAGCCCCCTTGCTGGCAAAGTCGGACAGATTCTTGGCTGCACCAAAACCACCCGGGAAAAATACTGCGGCATAGTCTTCAGGATTGGCCAGCGCGATATCCTTGATCTTGCCACGGGCGATACGGGCAGATTCGACTAATACATTGCGGTTTTCACCTGCGGCGACCTGGCCAGTAAGATGATTGACAACATGGGCTTGCGGGATGTCAGGTGCCAGGAATTCTGGTACTGCGCCAGCTCTGACCAGAGCCAGCATGGTCAGGACACTCTCGTGAATTTCAGCGCCATCGAAGACGCCACAACCGGAAAGAACGACGGCTACTTTCATGATGTACCTTTATATTTGTTGGAGAAGGACAGAAAGCAGCTAATTTTCCCGCTGAAGCCTGTAGGCTGTCAACAAAGTCCGCCAGTTTCTGGAAAAATAGAGCCCCGCTACCAGCGCACTAAGCAAAAAAACATTTATTATTAGCCAGAAAAAGGCGAACGCTCGTTTTATTATCCCGAGCCTAGCTCATTCAGGCATATTCCTGAAAGCCAGAGTAAGACTATGTCAGTAATTAAGACGGAAGGTAAAGAACGTCCCGATACTCCTTGTGTTGCCGTTTGCTCAACGACATTTGATGACGTTTGTCGTGGTTGTGGTCGCACCGTGGCAGAGGTGGCGGAATGGGTGTTCATGACCGCAGAACAAAAAGATGTAGTCTGGATTCGGATATTGGCTGAGGGTTATCCAAGACGCAATACCTGATTGCAGCAAACAATAGCGGCAAAAAAATAATGGAGACTATGTATGTCGCAAGAAAAAAAATCAGGACGCCGCCGTTTCATCCTGGGTGGTTTGGGACTGACAGGTGCCTTGATGGTGGGTTGGGGCGTCATGCCACCTCGCCAGCGTCTGAACGCTAGTAAACCCTTGCCAGTATCAAATGGCGAAGTCGCCATGAATGGCTGGATCAAAATTGCGCAAGATGGTACCGTCAGCGTCGCCATGCACAGGAGCGAAATGGGGCAGGGCATACATACTGCCTTGCAAATGCTGGTGGCTGAAGAGTTGGATGTGCCCATGAGCATGGTCAAACCCATGTATGTGCCTGCGGATAAAATTTACGGCAGCATGGCGGCATTGGCAGATGGCCTGCCATTTCATCCAGACGATCAAGGCAGTGTGAAGCGCGTAGCACAATGGGTGACCTTGAAATTCGCCCGCGAACTGGGTTTGCAGATGACAGGTGGCTCATCCAGCGTCAAAGATGCATGGCAGCCCATGCGTGAAGCAGGTGCCACTGCTCGTGCCATGCTGGTCGCTGCAGCAGCAAAGAAATGGAACGTGGCCGTAGCAGAATGCACGACAAAGGATGGTGTAGTCCGCCATTCGTCCGGCAAGCATGCCAGCTATGGTGAGTTGGCTGCCGATGCTGTCAACAGCAAGCCTGGCGATATACGACTCAAGCGTCCGCAAGATTTTAAAATCATAGGTAAGTCACAACCGCGTACTGATGCTGCCCCTAAAGGGGATGGTAGTGCCCAGTTTGGCATTGATGCCAGGCCAGAAGGTATGTTGTACGCTGCAATCAAGCAAAGCCCCACCATAGGTGGGCGCATCAAGTCTTTTGATGCCGCAGCAGTCAAATCCATGCAGGGTGTGGTGCAGGTCATTGATTTTTCCATGGAAGGGGCGGTGGCCGGTCTTGCTGTGGTCGCTCAGTCTTATTGGCAAGCCAAACAGGCGTTGGATAAATTACCAGTCATCTGGGATGACGGTGAGCATGCGCAACTGTCGACGGAAAGCATTTTTAAGGACTTTGCCAGCATGCTAGATAGCGAATCTGGCTTTGCTTATTACAAGGCCGGGGATGTCGAGGCGACACTGACTGGCACGGGAATAGCCAAAACTATAGAAGCAGAATACCGTGCCCCTTTCCTGGCGCACGCTGCAATGGAACCTATTAATTGCACTGCACAGCTCAAGGACGGAAAGCTGCAAATCTGGGTTTCTACTCAGGTGCCCGGCGTGGCCACCGATGTAGCTGCCAAAGTCGCCAAACTTAAATCTGAAGATGTCACTCTGCACATGGCCTATCTGGGCGGTGGCTTTGGTCGCAGGCTGGAAGTGGACATGGTCGCGCAAGCGGCACGTATCGCCATGGAAACCAAGGGTGCACCCGTCAAACTGATCTGGAGCCGCGAAGAAGATACTACGCATGACATGTATCGGCCAGCGGCCCTGGCGCGCTTCAAGGCAGGGTTGGATAGTGCCGGTAAATTGCTGGCCTACGATAATAAGTCTGTGTCAGGTTCAATTACGCATCAGGTCTTGAAGCGCACATTTGGTCTCGCTGGTGCTGGCCCGGATAAAACTACGGCGGAAGGCGAGTTTGATATGCCGTATGAGATTCCACATCAGCGTATCGCACATGTCATCGTCCCCAGTCCCGTTGCGCTTGGTTTCTGGCGCTCAGTTGGCCATTCACATAATGCTTTTTTCAAAGAGAGTTTTATTGATGAAATTGCTCATGCAGCCAATCAGGATAGCCTGACATTTCGCCGTGCTTTGCTGAAAGATCATCCACGTCATCTTGCAGTGCTGGATGCAGCAGTACAAAAAGCAGGCAAACCAGCAGAAGGCAGGGCGCATGGCCTGGCATTGCATGAATCTTTCGGTAGTATTGTTGCCCAGGTCGCAGAAGTCTCGGTGCAGGAAGGGCAAATCCGGGTGCATAAAGTGGTTTGTGCTGTGGATTGCGGCATAGCGGTTAATCCCAACATCATTGCCCAGCAAATGGAGAGTGCTGTGGTCTTTGGCCTGAGTGCTGCCTTGTATGGCGAAATTACGATCAAGGATGGCAAGGTCGTGCAGAGTAATTTTAATGACTACCAGGTCTTGCGCATGAATGAAGCACCGGCAGTAGAAACCATTATCATCAAGAGTGCCGAACTACCCCAGGGAGTAGGCGAGCCAGGTGTGCCACCCATTGCTCCGGCTGTTGCCAATGCCTTATTTTCTCTGACTGGCAAGCGTCTGCGTAGTTTGCCCTTGAAATTGAGTTGAAATATACTGGTGGTAGTATGTCTGCATTCAAGACAGAATTTATACATATTAAATGCTTTTTTTATGTAAATATATTGTCTTGATAGCATTTTTTGTTACTATTCGATACAGAATGCGGCCCCAGTGGCATTTGCAGGATTTATACTGCGTCAGCTTCATATAGTAGTGTGCAGCGCATTGTTTGCTTATCCAGTTTTTATTTTTTTAGAATTTTGCCATGTCCAATTTTTCAGTTCCTGTATCTGCAGCCAAGGCTCGTCAGTCTGAGCGCGGCTTTACCTTGATAGAGATCATGGTGGTCGTGACCATCATTGCCATTCTTGGTGCGTTTATGGTCCCGAGGCTTACTGGTTTTACCCATGAAGCCAGGGTGACTGCTGCCAAGCAGGATATCTCCACCATCATGGGTGCGCTGAAAATGTACAAGCTGCACAATCAGCGTTATCCAACCACAGAACAAGGTTTGCAAGCCCTGATCGAAAAGCCGACATCCGGCCCAGCTGCAAATGCCTGGATAACTGGCGGCTATATAGAAAAATTGCGTAATGATCCCTGGGGTAAGTCGTATCAATTTCTGTCACCAGGTATACGGGGTGATGTTGATGTATTTTCGCTGGGTGCAGATGGACAGCCAGGTGGTAGCGGCGAAGACGCCGACATCGGTTCCTGGGATTTATAAGAAGCACGGATGAAGATCATGCGTGGGCAGCGAGGATTTACCTTGCTGGAGTTGCTGGTGGTATTGACTATTTTTGGTCTCATACTCGGTGCTGTCAGTATTAATGCCATGCCGGGTGAGCAACAACGCCTGGAAAATGACGCCAGAAGAATCTCCCTGTTACTGCAATTGGCGCGTGATGAAGCCATCGTCCGCAATCTGCCGGTGGCTTTTGAAGTGGATCAGAGTGGTTACCGCTTCCTGGTCAGGGAAGACAGGATCTGGTCACCCGTAAAGGATGAGATGTTGCGCGAGAGGAGTTTCCAGAGCGCGCCTGTGCAATTGTCCATGCAGCCACAAACCGCTGATACCTCTACCATACGTATACTGTTTGGACGCGAACCGGTAGACAAACCCTTTGTATTGACCATCAAGTCTGCTGACAAGCATGTCAGCGTCAGGGCGGATGGCATTGGTCATTTTTTTGTAGAGTAAGATGCAACATCTGCGTTCACAATCCGGGTTTACATTGCTTGAAGTGCTGGTGGCTTTGGTCATCGTTGGCACTGCTCTGGGGGCTAGTCTGCGTGCAGTCGGCAGCCTGACCCAAAACAGCAGTAGCTTGAGGGCGTCCATGATGGCGACCTGGTCAGCAGAAAATCGCCTGTCACAAATCCGTCTTGCTCATGAATGGCCTGCCTTCGGTGAGCGCACTTTTGCCTGCCCGCAGGGGGATTTGCACCTGATGTGCGAAGAGCATGTGATTGCCACCCCCAATCCTTCTTTCAGAAGGGTTGAAGTTTTCGTGTATGAAGCAGATAGCCCTGAGCGTCGCATCATCAAGCTGACCCAGGTGGTGCCGAATGCGCTTTAAGTTGATGGCTGGCCGCAACAGGCACGCACGCCGATTGTCTGCAGCCGGTTTCACCCTCATAGAATTGCTGGTCGCCATCAGTATTTTGGCAATCATTGCTGTGCTGGGCTGGCGTGGCCTGGACAGTATCGTACGCGCCCGTGTGCTGCTGACCGCAGAAATGGAGCAGACACGCGGCATGCAGTTGTCTTTTGCGCAGTTGGAGAATGATTGCGCGCATCTGGTGGATGCAACCAATTTTCCGGGGCGGGAAGTGTTGAGTGCTGTTGGTGTCCGACTGGTGCTGGTACGCAATGTTTTTGAAGAGAACCAGCCTACCCGCCTGCAAGTCGTGGTCTACCGGGTGCAGGATGGTGTACTCAAGCGCCGAGAAATGCTGCCTACACGCGAATTGGCCGTGCTTGATCAGGATTGGCAAAATGCCCTGGCGGATGCTGAGGTCAGCCCCGCCATCGCATTGCAAAGCCAGGTAACAGGTTTTGATATGCGTACCTGGAAAGAGGGAGAAAACGGCTGGCGCAATGGAGGTAGCGAGGTAGCTGGCAAAGATAACCCTGCCATTGTAGCGCCGGGCATACCATCAAAAAATGGCAAGCTGACAGGTTTGGAAATTGCCATACAAATAAGCGGCCGTGAATTGCCAGTGACCAAAGTGTTTTTGCTGGGTGCTGTATGAGGACGAGAAATGTTCCCCGGCGCCAACGAGGTGTGGCTGTCATTACAGCCTTGTTGTTAACCACATTGGCCATCACTATCGTTGCCAGCCTGTTCTGGCAGCAGCAGGTGCAAGTCAGGTCGATAGAAAATCAGCGCATGCAGTTGCAAAAAAAATGGATTTTGCGGGGCGCAATAGACTGGGCCAGGTTGATCTTGCGTGAAGATGCCAAGCAGACTGTGGCAATTGATCATCTTGGTGAGCCATGGGCAGTAAAGCTGGCAGATACCAGGCTGGATCAATATGTAGAAAATGCCAGAACCGAAAATGATGAAAGTGATGCTACTTTGTCTGGTCAGGTCATTGATGCACAGGCTATGTATAACCTGAATAATCTGGCGACAGACGGCAATGTAGATCAGCGTGAAGTGGATGTTTTCAGCCGCTTGCTGGTGAACTTGCGCTTTGATGGGCAACTGGCGCAAGCCGTGGCAGATATGGTAGCCAGGACGCAAAGCAAGGCAGTTGCCGGTCCAAACCCAGGTTCTTCTGGCGGTGAAACAGGTGCTGGAAAAGCCCCGGATTTGTCTGTTCCTGAAGTACAATTCCTGCGTTTTACGCAAATTGATGATTTGCTGGCAATTAATGGATTTTCGCCAGACATGGTGGAGCGTTTGAAGGCTTTCGTGACGGTTTTGCCACGCAAGACTTCGATTAATGTCAATACTACCTTTGCTGAAGTGCTGGCGGCCAGAGTAAATGGCTTGAGCATGGGGGACGCGGCAGCCATGATTGCCAGTCGAGATCGTGCTTACTTTCGCACCACCAGTGAATTCAAGTCGCGCTTTGAGGATAAGTTGAAAGCATTGACAGACAAGGATATCGTTGTTGCAACCAATTTCTTTATTGTCAATGGTAAAGTCAAAATGAATCGCTCGGCGCTGGATGTCAGTGCATTAATAGAACGCGCCGATAGCATGGGATCAACGGCGTCGGCAACAACAGTGCTTTGGGTACGGGAAAATTAAATAGAAAATGGCAAGCACACTGTATATCTCTTTGCCCTCCAGAGTGGCGGCACAAAATCGACCTGATTGGTCTGCTCAGGCGCTGGCCTTTGCCTTGATTTCAACTGAGGGGCGCCTGCAACAGCAAGGCCAGTCCAGTTTGCATGAATTGAAGTCTCTGGCCCTTGCTGCCAAGCAGGTAGCTTTCATTCTGGCTGCTAGCGATACCAGTTTGCTGACAACTAAAGTGCCGCCCATGTCGGCCGCCAAACTGAAGCAGGCTTTACCCAATTTGCTGGAAGATCAGCTGATTTCTGATCCCGCTGATCTGGTATTGGTCAGTAGCGATGTCCTCAATGGTGAAATTACTGTCGCTGTCACAGATAAATCCTGGCTGGAAGGACTGGCAAAACGGGTAAAAGACTGGCCACTGAAAAAATTCTCTGCCTACCCGGCACAATTGGCACTTGCTTTCGATGTGTCAAACCAGACCGCCTCGGCCCTGATCGATGAAAACGATGAGGGCTTGGAGTTAAGCCTGCGTGATGGCGTCCAGCATGGCCTGGGTTTAAGCCTGGAAAATACCAGTGTGGCAGCAGCCTTGTCAATGTTGGCGCAACTCAGCACCAATCCCAAAATTGCTGCCTATGTTCCTGCAAGTACAGTGGAAGCTTGTCAGCAGGCTTTGAAAACCGACGATCTCGAAGACAAGATAACTGTCATGTCTGTGAGCTGGATCAACAGAGTGGCGGGCGTCAGCCCGGCAACACCTGATTTGATGACCGGGGTTGCCGCTGAGCATATGAGCGGTTTTGATTGGGCCAAGTGGCGATGGCCATTGCGTTTGGGAGTAGGCTTGTTGGTCGTTAATTTGCTGGCACTGAATCTGGAATGGTTCAGTATGAAGCGTGAAGAAAAAGAACAGAAAAATGCGCTGAATCAGGTGTTCAGGAATACCTATCCAAAAGAGACGGTCATTTCTGACCCACTCAAGCAAATGCAGCAAAAGGTCAATATCGCCAAGCGTGCTGCTGGACAATTTGCAGTCAATGATTTTGCCGTCATGGTAGCGCAGTTTTCACAGGTATGGGACAGGGCAGGCGTGCCGGGCGGCATTGCTTCCATCGAATATAAGGACAGATCACTGTTCGTCAGGACGAAACCCAATGTACAAATTCCCATGGATGCCCTGCGTTCTGCGCTGGCAGAGCAATCCATGAAAATCAGCACCTCGACAGATGGGGCTTTGCGTATTACCACCGGAGGTAAGAACTGATGTTCAGCGCAATCAAAGAGCAGTTTAATTTATTCTGGCAAGGCCGCATTGAGCGCGAACGCAAAATGCTGGTGATTTGCGCCTTATTTATCATGGCCGCCATCACTTACGGTTTTTTTCTGTCTCCGGCCCTGAGCGGTCGAAAGCAGTTAAGCGAGTCCCTGCCAAATTTGAATCAGCAATTGGCAGAAATTAACGAGCTGAGTAAACAACAAACTGGTTTGACGGCAAATTTGTCTGAGTTCATCCCCCCTGTAAGCCGCGAGCAAGTTGAGGCTGTGTTGGGCAGGCGCGCTATCAAGGCGCAGACTGTCGCTGTCAGCGATGATTTGGTGCGCTTGCAAATTCCAGCGGCGGCCTATGCCAATTTGATGGAGAGCCTGGTGGAGATGCAAAAGGCATCCAGATTGACAGTGGAAGAAGCCAAACTCGTCGCCTTGCTGGAAAATGGCCAGGTGAGTGCGACTTTGACGTTGAGACAACAAAGAAATGCTCCCTGAGTCCAGGATCGAACGATGTTAATTTCAAAACGTCTGACATGGATTTTTGCTGCGATCTTGAGCGTTATCGTCACTGTGGTCATGTTTTTACCTGCCAGTTGGTTGGGTTTGGTGGTGGAGAAACAAAGCCAGGGCAGATTGAGCCTGGGTGATGTGCAAGGCAGTTTTTGGCAGGGGTCGGCATTTATTGGTGTGGCTGCTGGCAAGACTGGCCCGGTGACGCCCTTGTTTCCCGGGCGTTTTCAATGGCGAATTTCACCCATGCTGATGCTGGGGCAAATCAAGGCAGAATTGGAGAATCCCGCGGCCTTATCTGCACCTGTCAAGATTGCCGGAAACTTCAGTCAGTGGCAAGTCAGTCCATCGGTGTTGCTATTGCCGCCAGAGCGTCTGGAAGGGTTGGGAGCGCCATTGAATACTATAGGACCGACAGGCTCGTTGCATTTGTCCTGGAATGAGTTGCTTTTTTCGCGCAAGAATGCGCAACTGAGTATGACTGGGCATATGCAACTGGAAATGGCAGAAATGGCTTCGCGCCTGTCACCGATCAAGCCTTTGGGAAGTTACCAGATGGCTTTTGATTTGCGTGGAACAGATGCAGACATGCAGTTGTTAACGATGAAAGGCCCGATGATGCTGGCAGGAAGTGGAAAAATGACGAATGGTCGTTTCCAGTTTTCAGGCAAGGCATGGGCAGAAGCAGGACAAGAAGCAAGGCTGGCAAATTTATTGAATTTGCTTGGGCAGCGTCGTAATGACGGTGAAAAAGATGTAATTGCGTTAGAGTTCAAATGAAAACATTTCCATTAAAGCACAGGGTCGCCATGACAAGAAATTCGCTACGCCAACCTATCCAGCAATTGTCTGCATTGACTGGTGCAGCACTATTGACTGCGGGCTTTCTATTGGCACCCATGGCCATGGCTCAGGATCCGTCGAAGAATACGGTAGACATCAACCTGGTGGGTGCAGATATAGAATCGGCCATCAAGGCGATAGGTCACTATACGGGTGTGACTTTCATCATCGACCCCAGAGTCAAGGGGCAGATCAATCTGGTGTCAGAGACGCCGCTGACAAAGGATCAGGCTTTTAAATTGCTGACTTCCACTTTGCGGCTGCAAGGCTTTTCTGTTGTGACTGCAGATGGTTATTCCAAGGTAGTGCCAGAGTCAGATGCCAAGCTACAACCTGGTCCGACTCAAAATGCGGGATCTGCCAGATCGGAATCAGCCAAGGGTGACCAGGTCATCACGCAGATTTATAAATTGAATTATGAGTCTTCTGCGAATATTGTGACCATCTTGCGTCCCCTTATTTCACCCAATAATACGATTAATGGCAACCCCGGCAATAACACCGTGGTGATCACCGATTACGCCGATAACATCAAGCGTCTGAACAAGATCATCGCGGCACTGGATGTGCCAGCCACGACCGATATGGATGTCATCCTGGTCAAACATGCAATCGCTTCCGATATCACTGCCATGGTTTCCAAAGTGATCGATGCAGGCGCTAGTGGTGCTGATCCTACCAAGCCTGTATTGTTGGCTGACCCCCGTTCAAATGCCATACTGGTGCGTGCATCTTCAGTTGCCAAAGCAAACCAGATCAAGTCTCTGATTGCCAAACTCGATCAGCCAACATCGCAGCCTGGCAATGTGCATGTGGTTTATTTGAAGAACGCCGAGGCTGAGAAGCTGGCGCAAACCTTGCGGTCCATCGTTACGGGCGATACATCTTCCTCACGTGGTTCCAGCAGCAATATTTCTAATGCTGGCAGTGCTGCCAATGGTACGAACAGTCCGGTAGCTGCAAACACGTCTGGAGGCACACAGAGCAGCATGCCTTCGTTCAGCAATAGCAGCACTGGCAATAGTTCTGGCGGCGGTGGTGCTGCTGGTTACATCCAGTCTGATGCGGCCACGAATACGCTCATTATCACTGCCAGCGAACCCGTCTATCGCAATCTTCGTGCAGTGATTGAACAGCTTGATGCGCGCCGTGCCCAGGTCTATGTAGAGGCACTGATCGTGGAGATGAGTGCCGATAAGTCAAACGAACTGGGTGTGCAATGGATGGGTTTGTCAGGTGACAGCACCAGTAATTACCGCATAGGTGGCGGCACTTCATTCTCTACCAAGGGAAATAATTTGCTTAATCTAGCCGCTGGCAATGCCGCCACGGCAGGTTCTGTACTGCCAGGCGCTGGCTTGTCACTGGGTATTTTCAAACAGATCAATGGGCAATTGGGGCTAGGTGCGTTAGCACGGGTGTTGCAGACAGATGGCAATGCCAATGTCTTGTCGATACCAAATATAGTCACCCTGGATAATGAAGAGGCAAACATCATTGTTGGTAAAAATGTGCCTTTGATTACTGGTCAATTCACAACCGGCTCTGGTGGCTCGGCAGGTGTCAATCCGTTCCAGACCATAGAACGCAAACAGGTAGGTTTAAAGCTGAAGATCAAGCCGCAAATTTCTGAAGGTGGAACAGTCAAACTGGCTATTTATCAGGAAGTATCAAGTGTGGATGATACAACCAATGTCGCAGGTATTATTACCAAGGAGCGTTCCATCACGACTAATGTACTGGTGGATGACGGCCAGATTATTGCCTTGGGTGGCTTGATTGAAGATAGTACAACTGATGGCGGCGAAAAAGTCACTGGCCTGGGTGATTTGCCAATTATCGGCAACCTGTTCAAGTACCAGACCAGCAAGCGTTCCAAGACCAATCTGATGGTGTTTTTGCGTCCCACAGTGATACGCAATGCTGAACAAAGCAATAATATTTCCGTAGATCGCTATGATTACATGCGCACGCAGATAGTGCCCTCTAAAGATGGCGCTACTGATAATTTGCTGCCATATTCGGAAAAAGGAAGACTGTTGACCACCCCCCTGGTAATCTCGCCAGAAAAGGCAGCAACCTCAGGCAAGGAAGGCAAATAAGCCATGCTTGATCATCGTTTATTGCCTTATGGTTTTGCCAGAGATTTCTCTGTGCTGGCGGTGAGGGATAATGCCGTTGTCAATGGCGTTGTTGAAATCCAGATTTCGAAGATGACACCATCAGCAGCGATATCTGAAGTCGGGCGCAAGTTTGGTAAAGTCAAACTACAGATGCTGCCACATGCTGAATTGGCAGAGGCAATTGCCAAGGCCTACGCTGGTTCTGGTGGAGATGCAGCCGATGTAGTGGGTGAGGTGGAGTCTGATCTTGATCTGGCCAAGCTCATGCTGGATATGCCCGCTATTGAGGACTTGCTTGAATCAGCTGATGATGCACCCGTGATACGCATGATCAATGCACTGCTCACACAGGCATTGCGCGATGGCGCGTCGGACATCCATATTGAACCGTTTGAACAGATTTCTGTAGTACGCTTTCGCGTTGATGGTGCTTTGCGCGATGTCGTGCGTCCCAAGAAAGCCATACACGCATCCCTGATCTCGCGTATCAAAATCATGGCGCAACTGGATATCGCAGAGAAACGCTTGCCACAAGATGGACGTATTACCTTGCGCATAGGTGGCAAGCCCGTTGATGTGCGGGTCTCGACTTTACCAACAGGGCACGGCGAGCGCGCTGTGCTGCGCTTGCTTGATAAGGAAGCGGGGCGTTTGGACCTGGGGCATTTGGGTATGAGTACCGATGTGCTGACTCAATTCGACAAGTTGATTGCGCAACCGCACGGCATCGTGCTGGTGACGGGTCCAACGGGTTCTGGCAAGACCACGACCTTGTATGCGGCCCTGTCGCGGGTAAATGCCGGTACCACCAATATTTTGACAGTAGAAGATCCTATTGAATACGAGCTGGCTGGCGTTGGTCAGACGCAGGTCAATGCAAAAATAGAAATGACCTTCGCCAAAGCCTTGCGCGCAATTTTGCGGCAGGATCCTGATGTCATCATGATAGGTGAGATACGTGATCTGGAAACAGCGCAAATTGCAGTGCAGGCCTCACTGACAGGCCATCTGGTACTGGCGACGCTGCATACCAATGACTCTGCCGCAGCAGTTACACGCTTGCTGGATATGGGTATAGAACCCTTTCTGTTGTCTTCATCATTGCTGGGTGTCGTGGCGCAGCGGCTGGTACGTAAACTCTGTATTCACTGCCGTGTTGAAAAAGAAGGTACATGGCATGCAGTCGGTTGTGAACATTGTGGTCATACCGGTTATCAGGGACGTGTAGGTGTCTATGAGTTATTGCAAACTACCGATGCCATCCGTGCCCAGATACATCATGAGGCAGCCGAAGCAGAAATACGTATTGCGGCACAGGCAGACGGCATGAAAACCATGCGTGAAGACGGTCAGCGCTGGCTGAAAACTGGTGTGACTACACCAGAAGAGTTACTGCGCGTGACGAAGGAATAGAGGCATGCCAGCATTTCGATATGAGGCGGTTGATATTGCAGGTCATACCAGCAAAGGTGTGTTGAATGCAGACAGTGCCAGGTCGGCACGCAGTGATTTGCGTGCTCAGGGACTGGTGCCGGTCAGCGTTGAGTCTATCGCCAACCAGATGGATGCGGGTGGTAAGCGCAAGGCAGTCTTTTTTGGCGATCGTTTGTCAACAGTGGAAATCGCCTTATTTACACGACAGCTATCGAGCCTGCTGGAAGCGGGCCTTCCTCTGGAACAATCCTTGTCAGCCTTGCTGGAGCAGGCGGAGCGAACTTATGTACGCGACCTGGTTGGGTCAATACGTTCAGAAGTCATGGCCGGTAACTCACTATCTGATGCGCTGAAGCAACACCCCAACGACTTTGCTGACATTTATTGTGCGCTGGTGTCGTCGGGCGAGCATATCGGTCATTTGTCGCGTGTTTTGTCGCGGCTGGCAGATTACATAGAAAGACGTAATGCGCTGGTGCAAAAAGTCAGGCTGGCGTTTACCTATCCGGCGATTGTGACCGTGGTGGCTTTTGCGATTGTGATTTTCCTGCTGACTTACGTGGTGCCGCAAATAGTTTCCGTGTTTGCCAACACCAAGCAGAAATTGCCTTTCCTGACATTGGTGATGCTTGCTATCTCTGACTTTGTGCGAGCCTATGGCTGGATTGTGGCTTTGCTAGCAGTTGCTGCTTTTTCTCTGTGGCGGCTGGCGTTGCGTAATCCTGACTTTAAGATGCGTTGGCACCGGTGGCTGTTGAGTGCGCCCTTGTATGGCAAATTTGAACGTAGCCTGAATACAGCCAGGTTTGCCAGTACTCTGGCGATTACCACAGGATCTGGCGTACCCATCTTGCAGGCATTGCAAACCAGTCGCGAAACTCTCTCGAACGTTGCCATGCGCGCCCAGGTGGAAGAAGCAACGGCCAGCGTCAGGGAGGGTGTCAGTCTGGCGCGTGCCTTGTCAGCTCACAAGCATTTCCCTCCCATGTTAATACACATGATACGCGCAGGTGAGGTAACAGGTGAACTGCCTGCCATGCTGGAACGTGCCTCAAATACGCAAGAGCAGGATCTTGAGCGAAGGGCTCTCACCATGGCTGGTTTGCTGGAGCCTGTATTGATATTGACCATGGGCATCGTCGTCTTGCTCATCGTATTGGCTGTGTTGATGCCTATTATAGAAATAAATCAGTTGGTACGCTAAAAAGGATAAAAATGAAACGCTTACCTGTCCTTGTGACTTTTCTCATGTTTGTCGCACTTTGTGCGTCCCTGAGCTATTGGGGTTTGCGGCTGTTCAAGCCACAGGCCAGGGCAGTCGCTGCTGTTTTTCAGCAAGGCAGTTATGAGCCTGGAGCCGGGCAGTGGGGTGGCATATTTGGCGCCAGCCAGGTCATGCAAGCCAGTGCAACTAACTACCAGTTAAAAGGTATCGTCCTGGCGAAAAGAACTGAACAGAGTCTTGCTATCATCAGTGCCAATGGCAAGCCAGCATTGGCAGTTGCAATGAATAAGGAAGTTGCACCCGGTGTGATCCTGAAGGAAGTGCATGATCAATATGTCATGGTGTCCGAATCGGGTGCCATGCGCCGGGTAGATTTGCCACAGTTGCCCGAGTTGAGTCGTGGATCAGTGCAAATCCCGTCTTTGAATCCATCAGGTACGGTGCCGCCACAAGTCTCACCTGTTGCTTTTCCACCACCAAAACGTAATGATATTCCTGGTGGTCCTGTGAGTAGCCCAGCGCCGCCAATGGTGACCCCGGGTATGCCAACGGCTTCGCTGCCAGCAACCATGCCGGGTGGTCAGTAAAGATGGCGTGGCAAAACGATAGTCCTGAAGATGTGCTTCTCTCAATTGACAGGGCGCATCCGTCATGGCGACCTGTCTTGAAGGCTGGATTGCAACAAGTGCACGCAGCCAATCCGAGTTATTTTTCAGGCTTAAAGAACTCTGTCTGCCTGCCAAATCAAGCTAGATTATTTGCTGCATTTTCCATGCCCATGGATGAAGTGCGTTACATCTTGATGGGTGAGGGACCTTACCCCCGTTCTGAAAGCGCAACGGGTTACTGTTTTATGGATGGTGCGGTAAAAAGTTTGTGGTCGGAAGAAGAAGGTGGTGGCTTGTCAAAAAAAGTAAACCGCGCGACCTCTCTACGCAATTTCATGAAAATGCTACTGGTTGCGTCCGGCCATTTGCAGGAGGAAGCAACAGCTGGGCAGGCTATGGTTGCAGTTGCCAATCAGGCCCGCCAGCCAGGCAGTGGTTTCATACAGACTTTGGATGAATTGCAACAAAATCTGGCTGCTCAGGGATTTTTGCTGCTGAATGCCAGCCTGATTTTTCGTGAAGATACAGCCCCAGCAAAAGACGCCAAAGCATGGCAGCCATTTTTGCAAACAGTGTTATCTGCGTTATATCATCACCAGCTCGCACACATGAAGTCCCCTGCCGTGTTAGTCTTGTGGGGGAAAATAGCTGAACAAATACGGCCGCTGCCTGAAACTAAGCCGTATGAACAAATTTGTGCAGAGCATCCTTATAATTTAAGTTTCATTGCTAATCGTGTTATGCAGGGTTTATTTCGCCCAATGGAACTTTTGAAAAAATTGCCTGATAGAAAAATTTTGTAAGATACTGCTTTAAATTCTGGCTTGCTGAGCAGCTTTGTAGAATAATTGTCTGGCAGATCTCTCAGATCTGTTCACCTTATTCATAACCACATCCTGCCTATGTTGAAGAAAATTGAAATTACTCAGCTGAGGGTTGGCATGTATGTACAGGAGCTGTGTAGTTCGTGGATAGACACACCTTTCTGGCAAAAGTCTTTCATGTTGTCAGAAGCGGAAGAATTAAAGAAGATTCAAGCAACCCGTATTCGCCATGCCTGGATTGATGTCAGCAAGGGCCTGGATGTATTAGGTGAGCCTGATGTAAAACTTCAAGCTAAACCAGATCCTGAGCCTGTACCCGAGCCAGTTCCCGAAACTGTACCAGCACCTGCACCACGTCAAATTGCAGCTGTTTCCATGGATGATGAGCTGGGGCGTGCCTCTGCCATTGTCAGTAAATCCAAGCAGGCAGTGTTCTCCATGTTTAATGAAGCGCGCATGGGCAAGGCGGTTGATGTTGACAATGCGCAATCTATGGTGGAAGAAATTGCCGACTCCGTGATGCGCAATCCGGGTGCGTTAATCGGCCTGGCCAGATTGAAGACCAAGGATGACTACACCTATATGCATTCGGTCGCCGTATGCGCACTGATGGTGGCCTTGGCAAAGCAGCTAGGTTTGTCTGAGGAAGAAGCGAGAGAGGCCGGTCTGGCAGGATTGTTGCATGACATAGGTAAGATGATGGTGGCTGCCGACATCTTGAACAAGCCTGGCAAACTTACCGATGCTGAATTCGTCTCTGTCAAGGAGCATCCAGCTGCGGGCTATAAATTACTGAAAGATGCTAAGGGCATTAGTGCCGTTGCCCTTGATGTTTGCCTGCACCACCACGAAAAAATCGATGGTTCTGGTTACCCAAATCGTTTGAAGGGGGATGAAATCAGTTTGTATGCCCGCATGGGTGCAGTTTGTGACGTGTATGATGCCATAACTTCTGATCGTCCCTACAAGCAAGGCTGGTGTCCGGCAGAATCATTGCGCAAGATGGCAGAATGGAGTAAGGGGCATTTCGATGAAAAAATATTCCAGGCTTTTGTCAAAAGTATAGGTATTTTCCCTGTCGGTACCCTGGTCAGGCTGGAGTCTGGTCGTTTGGCTGTCGTGGTTGAGCAACAAGTGGGCAAGTCCCTGTTGCTTCCTAAAGTCAGAGTGTTTTTTTCTGTTAAATCCATGGCGTATGTTGCGCCTGAGCTCATCGATTTATCCAGGGCAGGCATGAATGACAAGATAGCTACACGTGAAGATGCAGCCAAATGGGGTATCAAGGATATTAACCGCTATTGGCTAGGTGAAGCAGCAAACAATCGCTAGCTGCTTCCCTGGCTTTGTTGTTAAGTATGACGCCCGCACAATTACGAGGTGTATGGCTATATGGAAAGTTACTTCTCGGGTTGTATGACGATTTTGCCCGTGACTTTGCGTGCTGCCAAATCATTAAGCGCTGTTGGCGTGTCTTTAAGCGCATACCGGCCAGAGATGTGCGGCGTGATTTTACCTTCATGCAGCCAGCCCATCAGTTCACGCATGGCAGCCAGGTTGGCTTTGGGCTCACGCTTGGCAAATTCACCCCAGAATACCCCAACCAGAGAAGCACCTTTGAGCAGAGTCAGGTTCAATGGCAGCTTAGGTATTTCACCATTGGCAAAGCCCACGACCAGATAACGACCCCGCCAGCCTATTGAGCGGAAGGCTGGCTCTGCATATATCCCACCCACAGGGTCGTAAATAACGTCCGGCCCTTTGCCATCTGTTGCGGCCTTGATGGCTTCACGCAAATCCTGATTGCTGTAATTGATGGTGGCATCGGCACCATGTTGTTTGCAAACTTCCAGCTTTTCATCAGTAGAGGCAGCTGCAATCACGCGTGCGCCCAGGGCTTTGCCAATTTCTATGGCTGCCAGGCCTACACCGCCCGCAGCGCCCAGCACCAGCATGGTTTCGCCAGCTTTTAATTGAGCGCGATCGACAACTGCATGGTGGGATGTGCCGTAAGTCAGGGTGATCGCTGCTGCAACATCAAAGTCCATGCCCGGTGGCATCGGCATGACGGCATTGGCAGGAGCAACTACTTGTTGTGCAAATGCACCATTGCCAATAAAAGCAATCACCTTGTCGCCGACTTTGACATGGCTGACATCTTCACCAACCGCGTACACGATTCCGGATAATTCACTGCCGGGGGTAAATGGTAATTCAGGCTTGAACTGGTATTTGTTTTGTATGATCAACACATCCGGGAAGTTGACGCCAGCCGCCTTGACATTGATGGCAACCTGGCCGAGGGCTGGTACCAGATCTGGTAAGTCTACTATCGCCAAAGTGTCTGGCAATCCCCACTCCTTGCAAACAACAGCTTTCATCTTGATGTCTCCATAAAATAGTACGACCGTTTGATTTTGTGATTATGCCGTAAAAATCTGTTCTCTGTAGAAATTTATATTTCAGCATCAGGTAGAATACAAAACATGAAAATTCTGATCAGTAATGATGATGGCTATCTGGCTCCAGGAATCGTGGCGCTGGCTGAGGCCATGGCGTCGATTGCCGAAATAACTGTGGTGGCACCTGATAGCAATCGCTCAGGCGCATCGAATGCTTTGACGCTGGACCGGCCTTTGAGTGTGCAGCGTGCCAGCAACGGGTTTTACTTTGTCAATGGTACACCTTCTGACTGTGTGCATATTGCCCTGACAGCCATCATGAAAGAGAAGCCTGATCTTATCGTCTCCGGCATCAATCAAGGGCAAAACATGGGCGACGATACCTTGTATTCCGGTACTGTTGCTGCTGCGACCGAGGGATATTTGTTTGGCATACCAGCAATTGCTTTTTCTCAAACTGAAAAGGGCTGGGCGCATCTCGATGCGGCAGCGCATGTCGCACTGGAAATGGTCAAGCGAGGTTTTCCTGAGCTTGTCAGGCCTTTTTTGCTGAATGTAAATATTCCAAATTTGCCGTTTGATCAAATTCTGGGAGTGCGCAAGTCGCGTCTGGGCAAGCGCCATACTTCCGAGCCTGTGATACACATGATAGACCCGCATGGCAGGGATATCTACTGGATAGGCCCTCCAGGGGCTGCAAGAGATGCCGGTTCCGGTACGGATTTTGATGCAACCACCAGGCATTTTGTGTCAGTGACCCCCCTACAGGTAGATTTGACCAATACCCGGCAATTGGCTGACTTGGATATGGATTTTGCATGACGGCCAAAGACAAACGTTTTCCTTTATCTTTGTCTTCTGTGGTCAATCAAAAAGACAAAACAAGTAACGGTACCAACAGGCCTACTGCCATGCCACAAACAGCGATGCGCAATGCAGCCCATCACATGAATGGTGTTGCTGCGGCGAAGCTGGCCAAGTCGCAAGAGTTGCATCTGCCTCAAGGCGCTGTTTCAGGTAGTTTGTCGCCATCCTTGTTGTCCGGTCCATTGGTTTCAGAAGGAGTAAGACGGGCGATGGTGGCACGTGTGGCGCAACAAGGTGTCAAGGACACCACTGTGCTGGCTGCCTTGCAGGCGGTGCCCCGGCATCTTTTTCTGGAGTCTGGCATGGCCAGCCAGGCGTATGTTGATGTCTCTCTTCCTATTGGGCATCATCAAACCATTTCGCAGCCATATATCGTTGCCCGCATGCTTGAGATTATGCGTAATGGTGGCAAACTTGAACGCGTACTTGAAATCGGTACTGGTTGTGGTTATCAGGCGGCCGTGCTTTCTGTCATTGCAAAAGAAGTCTATTCAATTGAGCGTATCAAGGCTTTGCATGAACTGGCAAAAAATAATCTGCGCCCTATGCGTATCGCTAATATCAGGCTGCATTATGGAGATGGTATGCTAGGTTTGCCTGATCAGGCACCGTTTGACGGTATCATACTGGCTGCAGCAGGAATGGAAGTGCCGCAAGCCTTGCTGAAACAATTGCGGGTGGGAGGCAGACTGGTTGCTCCGGTCGGTGGACGCAGCCAGGTTCTGCAACTCATTGAGCGGGTATCGACCTATGATTGGAATAGTTCAGTGCTGGAACATTGCCATTTTGTTCCTTTGCATTCTGGCGTAATTTAAGTTTATTCTCAAAGACAATGAACTTGATGGATTAAAAAAAAGAAATGAAGAAAATACAGCACATATTACAAACTGGTTTTGCAGTAACCGTACTGGCAGGCTTGACAGCCTGTAGCACCAACTTGCCGAACAGGGCGCCAGTAGTGGAGCGTGGGGTCGAGTCCCGGCCGGTTGAAACTGTTACCACCGAAGTGGCCAAGCCAGTTATCAAAGCAGCAGACAGTATACGTGGCACTTATGTCGTCAAGCGAGGTGATGGTTTGTACAGGATCGCGCTTGACCATGGTCAGAGCTATAGCGATCTGGTGGCTTGGAATGATTTAAAAAATCCGAATGACATCAAAGTGGGGCAGGTATTGCGTGTCGCTCCTCCGGATGGCAGTCAACCAGCACAAACTTCGAGTATTGCCTCCAATGCTGGGATAGAGGTTAGGCCATTGGCAGTCAACCCTGCAACCAACAAAACTTTGCCGCGTGGCGACAAACGCCCGTTTTCTGACGCCAATCTTGCTGAGTTGCAAAAGGGTGATGTTGTAGTAGCGGCCGCCGTGCCAGCCAGTAAAACAGAAACTATCACTCCAGTTAAAGTAGTAGAGTCGGCACCGACAGAATCTGAGACGGTTGAATGGATGTGGCCAGTAGACGGTAAAGTCCTCGCAACATTTGACGATGTTAAGAATAAAGGCTTCGACATCGGCGGCAAGTTGGGGCAGGATATATTGGCGGCAGGATCTGGCAAGGTCATGTATGCCGGTAGCGGCATCCGTGGATATGGTAATCTTGTTATCATTAAACACACCAGTAATTTGTTGTCTGCTTACGCGCATAACAAGGCCATTTTGGTAAAAGAAGGGCAGTCGATTAGCAAGGGGCAAAAAATTGCTGAGATGGGAAATTCGGATAGTGATACAGTGAAACTGCATTTTGAAATCAGGGTGCAGGGTAAGCCAGTTGATCCTGCCAGATATTTGCCTGCGCGCTAAGTATATTGACAGTGTGCAATGCGGTGTCGGTTCTGGTTTGTGCTGAAGGTTTGAGGGTAAGAGTAGTGTTGGTGAATTGATATTGGCGTTTTCAAAAACAATTTGTTCAGACTGAAATAAATACCGGACTCGTGAACTAAGCTCAGACTATGCAAAACACTTTAAGCACATATAAGCTGGAAAGCTCTTCCATCAGCGATGAGTCGGATATGTCTGCGGATGCGTCAGGTGAAGATGTGCACTCATCTTCTGATATTGGAGATGCGGCAGACTTGGCTGATGAAGCCAATGATCTGGCTCAGGAGGGGCAGGACGAGCAGGGTGAGGACCCGGCAGCACTTGTTGTTGCCCCCATAGATGAGTTAAAAAATGTATTGGCGGCAGAATTGTCCACCGATACCACTCAGTATTATCTGAACCAGATAGGTACGCGGCCCTTATTTGCTTTGGCTGAAGAACTACATTACGCCACATTGGCCAAGCAGGGTAATTTTGAAGCCAGACAAAAGATGATAGAACACAACCTGCGGTTGGTTGTGTCGATTGCCAAACACTATATTAATCGCGGCGTTGCCTTGCTTGATATGATAGAAGAGGGCAATCTCGGCTTGATGCATGCGATAGATAAATTCGAACCCGAACGCGGCTTCCGTTTTTCAACTTACGCAACCTGGTGGATACGCCAGAGTATAGAGCGCGCTATCATGAATCAGGCTAGGACCATACGCTTGCCGGTGCATATGGTGCGTGAATTGAATCAGATTTTAAGAGCCAAGTACCATCTTGAATCGCAAAGGCGTGATGGCAGGGATGCTGCGCTGGAAGATATTGCCTTGCTGGTCGACAGGCCAGTGGATGAGGTGCAGGATATTCTGACCTTGTCCGAGCACGCAACTTCGCTCGATACGCCACTGGATAATGATCCTCAATCCAGTCTCATGGATATGTTGCCTGGTGACAGCGACGATGCGCCTGACATACGCGCGGAGCAGCATGAAATGACCATCCTGGTCAGGGATTGGTTGTCAAAGTTGCCTGACAAGCAACGTATTGTTATAGTTCGCCGTTTTGGTCTCGATAATGATGATCCGGCAACCTTGGAAACCCTGGCAGATGAAATGGGGATAACCCGTGAGCGTGTGCGTCAGATACAGCAGGAGGCGCTGATCAAACTCAAGCGTTCGTTCGCTTCACGTGGCGTAGGGCGTGATTCTGTGCTTTAAGGCATATTCGCTCGTCAATTCGCATATTTCTTGGGTTGCGCATCCGCGCATCTCTTATAATTCCGTCTTTTAAATCTCAATTCCTATCGGCGCGATATGTCTCGCGCCGCCAATTTCCATGAATACAATAGAAATTCGCTCTTTAGATATGGACGCGCGTGGCGTCGGTAATTTGCAAAATGAAGATGGCACTGCAGGCAAGGTGGTCTTTGTCGATGGCGCGCTGCCGGGTGAATTGGTGGAATTCAGTACCTACAAAAAAAAGGCAAGTTGGGAGGCTGCGACCATGATGAGCCTGGTGCGCGAGTCTTCACAAAGGGTGGAGCCTAAGTGTGAATTTTTTGGCACCTGCGGCGGTTGCTCCATGCAGCACTTGGATGCCAGTGCCCAAGTGGCCATGAAGCAGCGTGTGCTGGAAGATAACCTCTGGCACATCAGTAAGGTCAAGTCCGAAATCATGCTGCGCCCCATCATCGGGCCGACCTGGGGTTATCGCTACCGTGCCCGCCTGTCAGTGCGTCACGTCATTAAAAAAGGCACAGTACTGGTCGGTTTCCATGAGAAAAAATCGCGTTATGTCGCGAATATGGAAACCTGTGAAATTTTGCCAGCACATGTCTCCGCCATGCTCATGCCCTTGCGAGGTCTGGTTGCATCTTTGTCTATCGTTGAGGCTTTGCCGCAGATCGAGTTGGCTATAGGTGAAGGTGTGACTGCCATGGTCTTGCGCATTATGGCGCCATTGACCGAGGATGATGAAATTAAATTGAAGGCATTTGCAGATCAGTATCAGGTCCAGTGGTGGTTGCAAACCAAGGGGCCGGAGACTGCCACGCCTTACTATCCTGCGACCAGTGAATTGCATTATCTATTGCCAGAATTTGGCGTAAAAATGCCTTTCAAGCCCACTGATTTTACCCAAGTAAATCATCATATTAACCGCGTACTGGTGGCGCGTGCCTTACGTATGCTGGATGTGCAAAAAGATGAGCGTATTGCTGATCTGTTCTGCGGTCTGGGTAACTTCACTCTGCCTATCGCCACACTTGCGAAAGAAGTGGTAGGTATAGAGGGTAGTGATGCCCTGACTGAGCGAGCACTGGAAAATGCCAAACATAATGGACTGGCTGATAAAATTTCATTTAGTACGCGCAATTTGTTTGAGATAACTGCGCAAGACTTCGTGAAGTTGGGTAAATTTGACCGCTTTTTGATCGATCCGCCACGTGACGGTGCCATGGCTGTGTGTCAGGCGTTGATTGATTTGGGTGAAATTGCACCTGATTTAAAACCCAAGCGTTTGGTCTATGTCTCATGCAGTCCGTCAACTCTGGCAAGGGATGCAGGCATGCTGATCAACCAGGCTGGTTACCGCCTTAGTAGTGCCGGCGTCATCAATATGTTTCCACATACGTCTCATGTGGAATCCATGGCAGTTTTTGATCTGATCTAGATTTTTTGCAGTGGCAAATCGAGCGTCATTGCTGGCAATTGGCAGTGGATTTGCCTTAATGCAATGAAATCCTTGTTTCAGATATTAAAAGCGCAATTGCTTCAGTCTGCGATCAATTGTATTTCTTGAAAGACATATCTGGGATGGTGGTTTCGTGGTAAAATCTAAGGTTAGATGAATTCTCGAAATTTTTCTTAACCCTTTCTTTTTATTGGAGTTTTTAGATGGCTATCGAACGTACATTGTCTATTATTAAGCCTGACGCAGTTGCAAAAAACGTCATCGGTCAAATTTACAGCCGCTTTGAAGGCGCTGGCCTGAAAGTAGTTGCTGCCCGTATGGCGCAGTTGTCCCGTGCTGAAGCTGAAGGCTTCTATGCTGTTCATAGTGCGCGTCCTTTCTTCAAGGATCTGGTTGACTTCATGATTTCCGGTCCTGTAATGATCCAGGTTCTGGAAGGTGAGGGCGCAATTTTGAAAAACCGTGACCTGATGGGCGCGACAGATCCTAAGAAGGCAGACGCTGGTACTATCCGCGCTGATTTCGCTGACTCTATCGATGCTAACGCTGTTCACGGTTCTGATGCTCCAGAAACAGCTGCTGTGGAAATCGCTTACTACTTCCCAGCGTTGAACGTTTATTCCCGTTAATTCAGACTTTGTCTGCATGTAACAGAATAAAGAATTAAGATATGCACCTCATACAGTCTGGTGCTGTATGAGGTGCGAAAGAGAAGATCATGACGGTACTCACAAATTTATTGGATCTGGATCCAGCGCAGCTCGTCGCATATTGCGGTGACTTGGGTGAGAAGCCGTTTCGTGCCAAGCAATTGCAACGCTGGATACATCAGTTTGGTGCTAGTTCGTTTGATGAAATGACAGACCTCGCGAAATCCCTGCGCGAGAAGCTCGCAACGCGAGCGATGATTGCCGCTCCCGCCGTGATCAGTGACCATACTTCTACAGATGGCACCAGAAAGTGGCTGGTTGATGTCGGCCAGGGTAATGCGGTAGAAACTGTATTTATCCCTGAAGAAAATCGCGGTACCCTTTGTATTTCTACTCAGGCTGGCTGTGCAGTGAATTGCCGCTTTTGTTCTACCGGCAAGCAGGGCTTTAACCGCAACCTGAGTGTGGGCGAAATTATAGGCCAGCTCTGGATGGCGGAATTTGAATTGCGCAAGACCAAAGGTATTGCTCCTGGCCCCAAGGGTGAGCGTCAGATCACCAACGTGGTCATGATGGGTATGGGGGAGCCTTTGCTGAATTTTGAACCAACCGTGACCGCTTTGCGTCTCATGCTTGATGACAATGCCTATGGTTTGTCGCGCCGTCGTGTGACGCTGTCTACCAGTGGTGTTGTCCCCATGATAGACAAGCTGTCGCAGGAGTGTCCTGTGGCGTTGGCAGTATCTCTGCATGCATCGAATGATGCTTTGCGAGACAGCCTGATCCCACTGAACAAGAAGCACCCACTGAAAGAGTTGATGGCGGCTTGCAAGCGCTATCTGGAATTTGCGCCTCGCGACTTTGTCACGTTTGAATATTGCATGCTGGATGGCGTCAATGACACTGATGCCCATGCGCGGGAATTGATAGAGCTGGTGCGGGACGTGCCGTGCAAGTTTAATTTGATTCCTTTTAATCCCTTCCCTGAATCTGGTCTGAAACGCTCAGCCAATCCGCGTATCAAGGCCTTTGCTCAGATTTTGCTGGATGCTGGCTTGGTGACAACCACGCGTAAAACTCGTGGTGATGATATAGATGCCGCCTGTGGGCAATTGGCAGGGGAAGTGCAGGACAGAACGCGTGTGCAAGAACGCATGCAAAAGATGGCGGAATATCAAAAGAAGTTTGGTGAAAATTTTGGCAAGATCGTGGAGATCACTCAGTGAAAATTTCTCAAATGCGTCAATACTTTTTGCGGGGTATGCTGCTGGCATTGGCATTAACCCTTTCCGCCTGTGCAAACAAGCGTCTGGAAGGTGAGCGGCAAGAGGAAAATGTTTCTGTCGAAAAGCAAGAAGCTCAAAAACGTGCTGCCATACGCATGCAGTTGGCGATAGGTTATTACCAGCAGGGGCAGCAAAAAGTAGCTCTGGAAGAAATTCGCCAGGCATTGCTAATTTCTTCTGATCTGGTTGATGCTTACAGTTTACGTGCGCTGATTTTTATGGATATGGGTGAAAAGCAATTGGCTGAAGATAATTTTCTCCATGCTTTAAAGCTCGCGCCGGGCAATAATGACATAGGAAATAACTATGGGCGTTTCTTGTGTTTGAATGGGCGTGAAAGTCAGGGACTAGTTTACCTGGATAAGGCAATCAAAGATCCCAACTACGTCACGCCAGGTAAAGCACTGAATAATGCTGGCCTGTGTAGTTTGCGCATGAAGGATTCGATGGGTGCTGAACGTTACTTCATGCAAGGTTTGCGTGAGGAGCCTGCCAATCCTGCAATTAATGCCAACCTCGCAAAGATCCTCTATGAGCGCGGTGAGTATAAGCAAGCGCAGTTTTACATGAGTCGCGTATTGAAGTTTGATGTGTTGGCTGCTGATGTTTTATGGTTGGCAATCAAAATTGAAAGGAAGTTGGGGGATGAGGCTGCTGTGAGTAATTTGGGTACCCAATTACGCCGCCGTCACCCTAACTCTAAAGAATTGTCTCAGTATCAACGTGGAGTTTTTGATGAGTGAAGCGGGAGCGAATTTACCTGTTGAACCCTTGCCTTCGGAGATGTCTGAGCACAAGACGGTATTGTGTGTTGTGCAGACTGCTGGTTCACAATTATCTGCTGCACGTAGTCAAATGGGGCTGAGTTTGCAGCAGGTTGCTGATCAGCTCAAACTATCTCAGCGTCAAATCAGCGCGCTGGAGAATAATCAGTTTGATGATTTGCCAAAAATGGTGATCGTGCGTGGTTTTGTGCGGTCGTATGCAAAACTCCTTAAGCTAGACCCTGCACCTATCATTAGTTGTTTGCCTGCAGAGGTGGGCTTGTCAGGGTTGGTGACAGATATGCGCCCAACTTTGGCCACGCCTTTTATGGAGTCGCGCACACCATTTCTTGGGCGGCAAGACAGCAATAACCGCAAATATCTTATTGGTGCAGGTTTGTTGGCAGCATGTGCTCTGATTTTCCTGGTAGTGCAAAAACTGGAGCAGAGCGACTATTTTAAAAATCTTCTGACTTCGCAAACTTCGGGAAAGTCAGTGGAAGTAGCGTCAGAAAAAATGCTTGAGAATGCAGAGCCGACACAAGTTAACACTGTCGTTGTAAAACCAGTTGCACCAGTGCTGCCTACTGTAGTGGCGACGGTCAATGATTTTAAGCCAGAGGCGCGTGATCAGGTCGCTAGTCAGTCTCAAGTGACGGAGAATGAGCAATCGGCTTCCAATGCAGTCATTGCTCCGCAAACTGTTGTGCCTCTGGTTCCATCGGTAACTCCGGTTGCGGATTCTGCTAATAACCAGTTGAAGTTGAAATTCAGGCAGGATTCCTGGATACAGGTCAAGCGTGAAAACGGCAGTATTGTGACCTCTCATTTGGCGAAGGCGGGTACTGAAGAAGTATTTGACATGAAAGAAGCCTTGCAATTGAGGATAGGTAATGCTGGTGGCGTGGATGGCTGGTTGCGCGGTAAGTCCATGGAAATAGCGCCCGGCAAGGATAGTAATGTCATTAATATGAATGTGAAGTAAAGATGACGGATTTTTTATCGGAAATCGGTTCTGGTCCCAAGCTGAGACGCGCATCCCGTTCTGCCAAGGTGGTATATGGCACCCGTGAAGTTCTTGTGGGTGGTGGTGCTCCTGTTGTCGTGCAATCCATGACGAACACCGATACTGCAGACGTGATTGGTACGGCAATACAGATCAAGGAACTGGCGAGAGCCGGTTCCGAGCTGGTGCGCATCACTGTCAATAATGCGGAAGCGGCGGCGGCTGTGCCAGCAATACGTGAGCAGCTGGACAGAATGGGCATAGAAGTGCCGCTGGTAGGTGATTTTCACTACAACGGCCATACACTGTTAAATGATTTTCCAGATTGCGCCAGGGCGTTATCCAAGTACAGAATTAATCCGGGTAATGTAGGGCAGGGCGCAAAACGTGATACTCAGTTTGCCCAAATGATAGAAATGGCCTGTCGCTACGATAAGCCGGTACGCATAGGTGTTAACTGGGGGAGTCTGGATCAGGCGTTGCTGGCACGCATCATGGATGATAATGCCAGGCGTCCGACTCCCTGGAGTGTGCAGGCGGTCATGTATCAGGCTCTGATCACCTCTGCCATTGAGAGTGCGCAAAAAGCCGAAGAACTGGGTCTGGCAGGTGACAAAATTATATTGTCTTGCAAAGTATCTGGCGTACAAGATTTGATCGCGGTTTACCGCGAACTGGCAGCGCGTTGCGATTATCCCTTGCATCTTGGTTTGACCGAAGCAGGTATGGGTAGTAAGGGCATTGTTGCCTCGACAGCGGCATTGTCCGTGCTGATGCAGGAAGGCATAGGCGACACCATACGCATATCCCTGACGCCAGAGCCAGGCGGTGATCGCTGCAAAGAGGTCATCGTTGGGCAGGAAATTTTGCAAACCATGGGCTTGCGAAAGTTCACTCCTATGGTGATCGCCTGCCCGGGCTGTGGCAGAACAACCTCAACGGTATTCCAGGAGCTGGCAGACGATATCCAGAGCTTCTTGCGCAATCAGATGCCAGTCTGGAAAAGCCAATACCCAGGCGTTGAGAATATGAACGTCGCCGTCATGGGCTGCATCGTCAATGGTCCTGGTGAATCCAAGCATGCCAATATTGGTATCAGTTTACCCGGAACGGGAGAGTCACCCGCTGCCCCGGTCTTTATTGATGGCGCCAAGGCGCTTACCTTGCGTGGCGATCGTATCGCAGAAGAGTTTCAGGACATCGTGCTGGAATATGTCAAGAGTCACTATGCACCAGTGCATGGCGTAATAAATAATTAAATCAGGTAGCAAGCATGTCGGAAATAAAAAAAGCAGAAAAAATAGCCGGTGTGAAAGGGATGAATGACCTTTTGCCGGATGACGCCCCGTTATGGGAGTTGTTTGAAAATACTGTGCAATCCGTATTGAAGAGTTATGGTTTCCAGCAAGTCCGTACTCCTATTGTTGAGCCTACCAATCTGTTTGCGCGTGGTTTGGGTGAGGTAACGGATGTCGTCGAAAAGGAAATGTATTCCTTTGAAGATTCCATGAATGGCGACAAGCTGACTTTGCGCCCGGAAGGCACTGCTGGAGTAGTGCGTTCTGCGATAGAACATAATCTTATCTATGATGGTCCAAGGCGCTTGTGGTACACCGGCCCTATGTTCCGTCACGAGAAGCCGCAGCGTGGCCGTTATCGTCAATTTCATCAGGTGGGTGCAGAAGCGTTGGGTTTTACTGGTCCTGATATCGACGCAGAACTAATCATGATGTGCCAGCGCTTCTGGGATGATCTGGGTTTGGATAATGTGCGCCTGGAATTGAATTCTATTGGTGATGCAGAAGAAAGAAATCAGCACAAGGCTGCACTGATCACTTATTTTGAACAACATCAGGACATTCTTGATGCCGAAGCAAAAAGACGTTTGCTGAGTAATCCTCTGCGTATTCTGGACACCAAGAATCCTGCAATGCAAGAGATGGTGAATGCTGCGCCTAAATTGCTGGATTACCTGGGGGCTGAATCCCTTGCGCACTTTGAGGGTGTGCAAAAGATTTTGCGTCATAACAGCATTCCATTCACCATCAATCCACGTCTGGTGCGCGGTCTTGATTACTACAATCGTACCGTGTTTGAATGGGTGACGGATGATTTGGGCTCTCAGGGCACGGTGTGTGCTGGCGGTCGTTATGATGCTTTGTTTGGTATTTTCGGCGGCAAGCCAACACCTGCATGTGGTTTTGCCATGGGTATAGAACGGTTGCTGGAATTGATGAAAGCCAATGGCGACGTACATCAACCCGCAATGTGTGATGTCTATCTAGTGCATCAGGGTGTAGAAGCGCAAATGCAAGCCATGGTCTTAAGTGAGCGTTTGCGTGATGCTGGTCTGGATGTTGTGTTACATTGCGCAACTGCCAATGGTGTAGGTAGCTTCAAGTCACAGATGAAGAAGGCAGATGGTAGTGGTGCTGCCTATGCTGTCATCATTGGTGAGGATGAGGCGAACGATAATACAGTGAGTATCAAGGAGTTGCGTGCTGGTGACGCTGAAAATAATCAGGTCAATGTCCCCTTTGATACAGCAGTGGATTACCTGGTAGATCAAATCGCTGGTAGCGCTGAGTCGGATTGCTGCGATGATCCAGACCACCATCACGTACACCATTAATTCATTTTGATTAAATTAATAGAATAGATAGACGAAGACGCTATGGCATACAATTTAGAAGAACAAGAGCAACTGGATAACCTCAAGTCGCTTTGGAAAAAGTACGGCAACCTGGCAACATGGGGTTTGATCATTATCCTGGGTGGCTATGCGGGTTGGAATGCTTGGACTTCGCGTCAAACAGGGCAGTCTGTGCAGGCATCGCAATTGTATGAAGAAATGCAAAAATTCATTGTTGCTAAAGATAGTGCCAAAGTACAGGCAGTTGCAGAAGATTTGAAAACCAAATTTGCATCTACCTCCTATGCGCCCATGGCAGCATTGCTTGCTGCCAAAAGTGCTTTTGAAGCCAATGATCTGAAACTGGCTAAATCCCAGTTGCAATGGGTCGCTGATACTTCCAAGGCAGAAGAGTACAAGGCCTTGGCCAGGATTCGACTGGCGGGTGTAGCTCTCGACGAGAAAGCCTACGAAGAGGGTATGAAGCAATTGTCAGGCACTTTCCCTGCTCAGTTTGAAGCGGATGTGTTGGATGCCAAGGGCGATATTTATGTAGCCCAAAACAAAATCGACGACGCACGGACTGCATACAAGGCAGCTTTGGAAAAAATGTCGGAAAAAAGTCCGGGTCGTCAGGCTTTGCAGATGAAGCTGGATGTGATCGGTGGTGCGACAGATACTAAAGTTGTTAGTAAATAAGGGGAATCATACATGCAATTTTCTGCCAAGCTACTCGTCGTATCGTCTGCATTTATCGTTTTGACAGGCTGTTCCACACTGTCGTCACTCAATCCTTTTTCTTCAAAAGCTGACGCAAAAAACCAGCCTGCTGTCTTGACGGACATCAAGGCAACAATGGCGATCAAATCTAGTTGGACTGTGGCGATTGGTACGGCAGGCAATTATGCTTTCTCGCCCGCAGCGTACGCACAAAATGTCTACGTGGCTGCTGCTGATGGTACGGTAGCACGTATAGAGGTGGCCACTGGTCGTACAGTTTGGCGTATCAATGCAGGCTCGCGCCTGACTGCTGGTGTCGGAGTTGATGCCACATCGGTTGTTGTTGCAGGTGAGAAGGGTCAGGTTTTTGCTTTTGATCTGGATGGTAAATTGCGCTGGAAGGTGCAGAGTACGAATGAGATATTGTCCGCCCCAGCCGTTGGTCAGGGTCTGGCGGTAGTGCGCAGCATAGACAACAAGGTCAGCGCTTATGACTTGGCAAGTGGTGATCGTAAATGGTCGGTGGAGCGCCCACTGCCGCCTTTGACTCTACGTTTGGCGCCTGGCATAGTAATGAATGGTCAGCAGGCAATTGTTGCCTTGCCTGGTGGTCGCATGGCTGCTCTGGCATTGACCAATGGCGGTTTACGCTGGGAGGCAACAGTAGGTGAGCCTAAAGGTGCAACTGAGCTGGAACGGGTTGCCGATGTCTCCGGTGTGCCTGTCATTATGGGTAATGACATTTGTGCCAGTTCTTATCAGGGCAGGGTTGCGTGCTTTGATGTGGGTTCAGGAGCCTTGCGCTGGGGCAAGGCATTGTCCAGCGAAGTAGGTGTAAGTGTTGACGAGCGTTTCGTTTTTGCCGCCGATGTCGCTGGTGCCGTCAATGCCTATGCGCGTAACGGTGGCGCCAGTGCGTGGCGCAATGATAAACTCGCTTATCGCCGCTTGTCGGCACCAATTTCATACGATCGCGCAGTAGCGGTTGGTGATTTCGCAGGTTATGTCCACTTCCTCTCAAGGGAAGATGGTTCTTTCATCGGACGTGTTACTACCGATGGTAGTCAGATTTTAGCAGCGCCTTTGGTGGTCGATGCTAAACTGATCGTTCAAACAAAATCAGGATCAGTGGTTGCTCTTGCAACCGAGTAATAATAATGAAGCCGGTTATCGCACTTATAGGCCGACCTAATGTCGGCAAATCCACGCTGTTCAATCGGCTCACCCGTTCACGCGATGCTTTAGTCGCAGATTTACCTGGCTTGACCAGGGACAGGCATTACGGCGAAGGCCGTGTTGGTGAACGCCCCTTTTTGGTGATTGATACAGGTGGTTTCGAACCTGTTGCCAAAGAAGGCATCATGCATGAAATGGCTAAGCAGACTAAACAGGCTGTGGCAGAGGCAGATGTAGTTGTTTTTATAGTCGATGGCCGTCAGGGTCTGACGCCACATGACAAAACCATTACGGATTTCTTGCGCAAATCAGGCCGTTCCGTCATGTTGGTCGTAAATAAAGCTGAAGGTATGAAATATACCTCAGTCACTGCAGATTTTTACGAGTTGGGCCTGGGTGATCCTTATGTGATCTCTGCTGCCCACGGTGATGGCGTAACGGATTTGGTCGAAGAAATGGTCGACATCGCCTTTGCACAGCGTCCGCCAGAAACAGAAGAGCCAGAGTCCAATGTTCGAGGCATCAAGATTGCCATCGTTGGTCGTCCGAATGTCGGTAAGTCGACTTTAGTGAATACCTTGCTGGGTGAAGAAAGAGTAATTGCCTTCGATATGCCTGGTACTACCCGTGACTCCATAGAAATACCATTTGAGCGCGATGGTGTGCACTACTCACTGATCGATACCGCAGGTATTCGTCGTCGTGGCAAGGTGTTTGAAGCGATAGAAAAATTTTCCGTTGTGAAGACCCTGCAGTCTGTGTCAGAAGCCAATGTTGTCTTGCTGCTACTGGATGCTCAACAAGATATTTCTGAGCAGGATGCCCATATTGCCGGTTTTATTCTGGAATCAGGGCGTGCGCTGGTTGTCGGCGTGAATAAATGGGATGGCTTGCAAAGCGACAGGCGCGATGAAATCAAGCTGGATATTGAGCGTAAGCTGAATTTCCTGACTTTTGCAAAATTTCATTTTATCTCTGCACTGAAATCAACAGGTATAGCTCCCTTGATGAAGTCCATTGATGCGGCTTATGCTGCAGCAATGGCTAACTTATCGACGCCTAAACTGACGCGCGCTCTGATCGAAGCGGTAGAGCATCAACAACCCAAGCGCAAGGGGTCGATACGTCCCAAGCTGCGTTACGCCCATCAAGGCGGACAAAATCCACCTATCATTGTTATCCATGGTAATGCGCTGGAAGCTGTGGGTGATGTTTATAAGCGTTATCTGGAAAAACATTTCCGCGAGACTTTCTCATTGACGGGAACTCCTTTGAGAATAGAAATGCGCTCAGGCAAGAATCCTTTCGACAAGTCGTCAAAGTAATTGGCTGGCAAGTATTAAAAAGTAAAAACAGCTTGGTTCATCTTCTTTTGCAGTGAAATTTAAGCAAGGATATGCAATTAAAGTGAAAATAGATTACATTACTTTGTAATCAACTTCTGGGAATACTTGTATTTTAATAAGTAGTCCCCAACTCCTAATCACAACAACACAATGGAGCTGTTATGAGCAATAAAGGGCAATTATTACAAGACCCATTTCTGAACGCCTTGCGTAAAGAACACATTCCTGTATCAATTTATCTGGTCAATGGCATCAAATTGCAAGGACACATCGAATCTTTCGATCAGTACGTCGTTTTGCTCCGTAATACCGTTACGCAAATGGTATACAAGCATGCAATTTCTACCGTTGTGCCAGCACGTGCAGTAAGCATTAACACTGAATCAGAGGCTGAGTAATTTTTTGAGTGCTGAATTTGGAAAACAGTCGACCATGCGCGCAGCGTTGGTTGGCGTTGATTTTGGCAAGGACGACTTTGCAGCCAGCCTGGAAGAGCTGTCTTTGCTCGCGCAATCTGCGGGGGCAGAGCCGGTTACAACTATTACTTGTAAACGCTCCAGTCCCGATGCTGCTCTTTTTGTAGGTAGTGGCAAGGCGGATGAAATTGCCCATGCTGTCGCCGATGAAGCGCTTGAAATCGTCATATTTAATCATGCACTTTCTCCGGCGCAGCAAAGAAATCTGGAGCGTCACTTGAAGGTGAGGGTGGTGGATAGAACCAGCTTGATACTGGATATTTTCGCCCAGCGCGCCCACAGTCATGAGGGTAAGGTGCAGGTTGAGTTGGCTCAGTTGCAGCATCTGGCAACAAGACTGATACGAGGCTGGACGCATCTGGAAAGGCAAAAGGGTGGTATCGGCTTGCGTGGTCCGGGTGAAACGCAGCTAGAAACTGACCGTCGTTTATTGGGTGAGCGTGTCAAAATGCTCAAGCAAAAGCTTGAGAAATTACATAAGCAACGGGAAACCCAGAGGCGTTCACGTGGACGTAGCAATACCTTATCGATTTCGCTGGTCGGCTATACCAATGCGGGCAAATCCAGTTTGTTCAATACGCTGACCAAGGCTGGCGCCTATGCCGCCAATCAGTTATTTGCAACATTGGATACGACTTCACGTCGCTTGTATCTCGGCGATGCCGGAAATGTCGTGATTTCTGATACGGTTGGCTTTATACGTGAATTGCCGCATCAATTGGTGGCTGCATTTAGAGCAACTTTGGAAGAAACGATACATGCAGACTTGTTATTGCATGTAGTGGACGCAAATAGTCCAGTGCGTTTTGACCAGATTCAGCAGGTCAACCATGTATTGAAGGAAATTGGTGCAGACCATATTCCACAGATGCTGGTGTGGAATAAGATAGACCTGGCAGGCTTGGAACCTTCGGTTGAAGTAGATGAGTGTGATAAAATTCAACGGGTTTTTTTGAGCGCTCGTTCCGGGGCAGGTATAGGTTTATTGCGCGAATCCATAGCAGAATTCGCTTTGGCAAAAAAAGCCGGTATTGCGCAATTGGCAATCCCGGAATTGATTGATGCCCGCTTTGATCTTCAGTAGTCCAACCCACTATTCATTGGATAGCGACAGAATGCTTGTTTCACTTCTCAAAAGAATTGGTTTAACCATGTCTATAAACGACCCGCAATGGGGGCGTGGTTCGCAAAATAATAACCAAAATAACAATAAGCCAGATAATAAAAAACCGCCTGAAGGTCCACCCGACCTAGATCAGTTGTGGAAGGACTTTACCCAAAAGTTAGGGCGTTTGCTTGGGCAAAATGGCGGTGATAACGGAGGCAATGGTGGTAATTTTTCACCAGACTCAGCAGGTGCTAAAATTGGCGCCTCGCTGATTGCTGCCGTAATAGCTCTGGTCTGGTTGTCCAGTGGTTTTTTCATAGTGCAGGAAGGTCAGACTGCCGTCATCACGACGTTTGGTAAATTCAGTCATCAGACTACAGCGGGTTTTAACTGGCGCTGGCCTTACCCAATACAGGGCCACGAGATAGTCAATCTATCTCAAGTCAGGACAGTAGAGATCGGTTATAAAAAGGGTTCCAAAGAACGTGAATCCCTGATGCTGACAGATGATGAAAATATCGTCGATATTCAATTTGCGGTTCAATATACATTGAATAATGCTGCTGACTGGCTATACAACAATCGCGATCAGGAAGAGATGATACGTCAGGTAGCCGAGGCAGTTGTGCGTGAAATTGTTGGTAAAAGCACTATGGATTTTGTTTTGTATGAAGGGCGCGAAAAAATAGCGCTTGACGTCAATGCTGGAATGCAAAAGATCCTCGATGCTTATCGCTCAGGTGTGCAAGTGGCACAGGTTACTATGCAAAATGTACAGGCGCCAGAGCAAGTTCAGGCTGTCTTTGAAGATGCGCAAAAAGCCAAGCAAGATAAAGAACGCCTGAAAAATGAAGGCATTGCCTACGCTAATGATGTGATTCCAAAAGCACGTGGTGAAGCTTCACGCATGATCCAGGAGGCAGAAGGTTATAAGGCCAGTATTGTGGCTAATGCACAGGGTAATGCATCACGTTTCCAGCAAGTGTTGGCCGAATATCAAAAAGCGCCTGCAATTACCAGAGACAGGATATATCTGGAAACCATGCAGCAAATATTCGCCAATACCAGCAAGTTGATGATGGACACCAAGACAGGCAATAACATGATTTATCTGCCGCTGGATAAAATGATTAATCAGGGAGATCAATCTGCGGTAAAGGCTGCTGCGCCAGCGCAAGTTGCTATACCTGCTGCGGACCAGATCCCCACAGTGGAAATGCGCTATGGCAAGGATGGAAGATCAAAAGATAATCGTGACACACGCGAAAGGGAGGGCAGATAATGAATAAGTTAGCCACCCTTATCATTGCACTTTGTGCAGTAATTCTAGTTGCATACTCGACTATTTTTGTCGTTGACCAGCGTTCGCACGCGATTGTATTTGCCCTGGGTGAAGTCAAGTCCGTGATTAGTGAACCAGGTTTGCATTTTAAGTTGCCACCGCCATTTCAAAACGTCTTGTTTTTGGATAAACGTATTCTGACTATTGATACCGATTCCGCCGACCGTTTTGTGACTTCTGAGAAAAAAAATATTCTGGTTGATTCTTATGTGAAATGGCGCATCAAGGATCCGCGTCTATACTTTGTCAGTTTCAATGGTGAAGAGCGCAGGGCGCAAAACAGAATGTCTCAAATCATCAAGGCTGCGTTGAATGATGAAATTACCAAACGTAAAGTAGGCGAAGTTATTTCGACTCAACGCGGTAAGGTCATGGACGCTATCAAGAAAAAAGTGTCTGACGAAACCAAGAACATAGGTGTTGAGATTATTGATGTACGCCTCAAGCGCGTTGATTATGTCGAGCAGATCAATACTTCGGTTTATGATCGTATGAAAGCTGAGCGTACCCGTGAGGCAAATGGCTTGCGTTCTACCGGTGCGGCCGAGTCCGAAGAGATTCGAGCGGATGCGGATAAGCAGAGGCTGGTTATCAAGGCTGAAGCTAACCGTGATGCGCAAAAGATACGCGGTGCGGGTGATGCGGAAGCATCGCAGATTTATGCTCAAGCCTTTAGTCAGAATCCAGAGTTTTACAAGTTTTATCGTAGTATGGAAGCGTATTCTGCCTCATTCAAGGGTAAGAATGATATTTTGATCGTGGATCCAAATTCTGAATTCTTTAAGTATTTCAAAAGCCCGTCTTCAATTGGTGGTGCTGCTCCTGCTGTAAAGACCAAGTAATACTCTGCTACATGTAGTAATAGTAGCGACAAACAGCGATCTGCACAATTTTTGTGCAGATCGCTGTTTGTCGGATAGACTAAACCAATTTCTTGTTTTTTTTGATTGTTCTTCATGCCAAATTGGCTTTTACCTGAAAATATTGCTGACATCTTGCCCTCGGAAGCGCGCAAGATAGAAGAGCTGCGCCGTGTATTGCTGGACAATTTTAGACTGTATGGTTACGAGCTGGTCATGCCGCCCATGCTGGAATACATAGAATCCTTGCTGACTGGCGCCGGTCAGGATATGGATTTGCGTACTTTCAAGCTGGTGGATCAACTCTCTGGCCGTACCATGGGGCTGCGTGCTGATATGACCACGCAAGTAGCCCGTATTGATGCGCACTTGTTGAACCGCCGTACGGTTACCCGTCTTTGCTATGCAGGCAGTGTCTTGCATACCAAACCGTCTGGCTTGCATGCCACGCGCGAGCCTTTGCAAATTGGTGCCGAGATTTATGGCCATGCTGGTCTGGAGGCTGATGCCGAGATCCAGGAATTGGTACTGGCTTGTCTGGCACTGGCGCACGTCAAAGATGTTAGGCTGGATATGTGCCATGTCGGCGTTTTGCGTGCCTTATTGGCTGCTGACCCATTGGCCAAGGCCGAAGAAAATGCACTATATGCCTTGCTGGAAGCAAAAGACTTGCCTAGCATAGACAAATTGAGCCAGAATTTTTCACCTGAAGTGCGTGCTGCATTGATGGCTTTGCCTGGTCTGTATGGCGATATCTCGATTATTCAAAAGGCGCGTGCCGTATTGCCTGCATTCACAGGCATACAAACCGCACTGGATGAGCTTGAGCATTTGGTGCGTCTGACAGGCACGGCCCATGTCACGATAGACCTCGCTGATTTGCGTGGCTACCACTATCATAGTGGGGTGATGTTCAATGTATTTGTTCCTGGTTTACCAAATGCGGTTGCACGTGGTGGGCGCTATGACCATGTGGGTGAGGCTTTTGGTCGTTCACGCCCGGCAACAGGATTTTCTCTGGATCTGCGTGAACTGGCACGTCTGCTGCCTTCCGCCGAGAGAAAAGACGCAATCCGTGCCCCTTGGGGTAGTGATCCTGCTTTGCGCGAGAAAATCACAACATTGCGTGGCGAGGGCGAAATCGTGATCCAAAGTCTGCCAGGGCACGAGAATGAACAAGACGAATTTGATTGCAATCGCGCACTCATTTTCGATGCAGGTAAATGGATTCTTCAAAATGTAGGTTGAGTGATGACACAAACTAAAATTGCAAAAAACGTAGTCGTAATCGGCACCCAGTGGGGCGATGAAGGCAAAGGAAAAATCGTTGACTGGTTGACGGACCACGCTCAGGGCGTCGTGCGTTTTCAAGGTGGACACAATGCCGGCCATACGCTGGTCATCGGTGGTCAGAAAACTGCCTTGCAACTGATACCATCCGGCATTATGCGTGCTGGCACGGCGTGCTACATCGGTAACGGCGTGGTGTTGTCCGTGCCTGACCTTTTGCGCGAAATCGACAAGCTACAGGCAAATGGTGTGGAAGTCGCTTCACGCCTGAAAATTTCAGAAGCTTGCCCTGTCATTTTGCCTTATCACACTGCGCTTGATGCGGCTCGTGAAATTGCCCGTGGCGCTGCCAAGATTGGCACTACAGGTAAGGGTATAGGCCCGGCTTATGAAGACAAAGTTGCTCGTCGCGCCATACGCGTCGCTGATTTACTCAACGAAGAGCGTTTTGCGGAAAAACTGCGTGATAATCTGGATTACCACAATTTTGTGTTGACCAATTATCTGAAAGCGCCAGCGGTGGAGTTCCAAAAAACGCTGGATGACACGCTGGCCAATGTACCGCGTATCCGTCCTATGGTGGCAGATGTTTCGAGTGCACTGTACGCAGCGCACAAAGCGGGTGCCAGCCTGTTATTTGAAGGTGCGCAAGGCAGTTTGCTGGATGTGGATCATGGTACTTATCCCTTCGTTACATCCAGTAATTGTGTGGCTGGCAATGCGGCGGCAGGTTCTGGCGTTGGCCCAAATATGTTGCATTACATCCTGGGCATCACCAAGGCTTACACAACCCGCGTAGGTTCTGGCCCATTCCCGTCTGAATTGCCAACTGATGCAGGCGTAGGCAAGCATTTGGCCAGTGTTGGCCATGAATTTGGTACAGTCACTGGCCGTGCCCGTCGTTGTGGCTGGTTTGATGCCGCCTTGTTGAAGCGTTCCGTACAAATCAATGGTGTTTCTGGCATGTGCCTGACCAAGCTTGATGTACTGGATGGCCTGGAAACATTGAAGCTGTGCACGGGTTACAAGATTGATGGCAAGGTCGTGGATATCTTTCCGGTTGGTGCTGAAGAAGCGGCACGCTGCGAAGCTATTTATGAAGAAATGCCAGGCTGGTCTGAAAGCACTGTTGGCGCACAAAGCATGGATGCTCTGCCAGTCAATGCCCGCAATTACATCATGCGAATTCAGGAGCTGGTTGGTGTTCCTGTCGATATGGTCTCTACCGGACCAGATCGCGAAGAAACCATCGTGTTAAGGCACCCGTTTATCTAAGAAGGAAAAATAAAAAATATGAATATGCCTGCATCTACAGACAAGGACTTATGGGTTTCCTGGGAAGCCTATCATCGTTCCATCGAGCAGCTTGCATTGAAAGTGCATGAGTCTGGCTGGAAGTTTGATCAAGTTTTGTGTCTTGCTCGTGGTGGCTTGCGCCCTGGTGATATTTTCTCCAGAATTTTTGATGTGCCTCTGGCGATTTTGTCGACCAGTTCATATCGTGAAGAGTCGGGCACAGTGCAGGGCACTCTGGATATAGGAAAGTATATTTCCATGACCAAGGGCGCGCTGCAAGGTAAGGTCCTGGTAGTGGATGATCTGGTGGACTCTGGTGTTACCCTGGAAAAAGTGCTCGTGCATTTGCGCGAGAATTTCCCAGCCGTGACGGAAGTAAAGTCAGCCGTTATCTGGTACAAGGCATGTTCATCAGTGGCTCCAGATTATTATCTGGATTACCTGGCGAACAATCCATGGATACATCAGCCTTTTGAAGAGTACGACAGTATCAGGCCGCATCAACTGAATGCCTGGTTGAAAAAGGGCGCTGTATAAATTGGCAAATAAAAAACGGAAGCAATTTGCTTCCGTTTTTTATTTGCGTAGACAAGGCATTACTCAAGTAATGAATATGCGCAGTAAGATATGGGCGCGTACCTTGCAGGAGGATACCGGCACACAGGCTTAATATGGAAATATTACCGAAGATATCGAGAGGGAGAAGTGCTTGAAGAAGCGAATTCAGGAATTGAAAAAGCCCGCTGATTTTCATCAGCGGGCTCTCAAACTTGTGGTGCCCACGGAGGGACTCGAACCCCCACACCCGAAGGCACATGGACCTGAACCATGCGCGTCTACCAATTCCGCCACGTGGGCAACGGAAGGCGTAATTATAGGGTATTTGCCTGGCTTTGGGGAAATATTTTGGAGAAAATTTTACACGAGGGCGCGGATCGGGAGTAGGTCGCCAGCATCATGGGTAGGAAGTGCGGAAGGAAGGGGATTTCTTGCTTATACTTACAAAGCAAATAGTGGAATTGAAAAAGCCCGCTGATTTTCATCAGCGGGCTCTCAAATTTTGGTGCCCACGGAGGGACTCGAACCCCCACACCCGAAGGCACATGGACCTGAACCATGCGCGTCTACCAATTCCGCCACGTGGGCAACGGAGAACAACATTATAAATTAATTGAAGCATTTGTCAAGGTGAGTCACCTGAGCAATACAAGAATTGTTAGGCGAAAAAGGTTAGCTACAGTAAACTATGGCCTGATAAGATTTTGGCGTAAGCCAAATTAACTTTTTTAAGAAAAAATACAAAATTTGAACAAGCATTCATACCCCATCCCCAGTCGCGAAGAGATACTGGGTGTTCTACGTACTAACACGGCAAAAATGACAACGTCTGCGATTGCAGAGGTGTTGTCAGTGAAACCTGAGGAGTTAGATGGCATGACACGACGATTAAACGCGATGGAAAGAGATGGGCAAGTCAAAGTAGATAAAGGTGGAAATTATTCCATCGCCAATCAAGATAATTTCATCAGCGGCAAAGTCAGCAGTCATCGCGAAGGATATGGTTTCCTCATCCCTGATGATGGCAGTGAAGACCTGTTTCTGCCAGAGCGCGAAATGCAAAAGGTCTTGCATGGCGACCGTGTCATGGCACGCGTGGTTGGTACTGACAGACGTGGCCGGCTAGAAGGCGGCATTCTTGAAATACTCGACAGAGCCAATACCCATGTCATCGGGCGCTTGCTAAATGAAAACGGGGTATGGATAGTGGCGCCTGAAGATAAACGCTTCAGCCAGGATATTTTGCTCACCGGTGCACCAGGTAAAGCCAAGGCTGGTCAGGTTGTTAGCGTCGAGTTGACCGAGCAGCCAACCCGCTATGCGCAACCAGTTGGTAAAATTGTCGAGATATTGGGTGATGTCGATGATCCAGGTATGGAAATCGAAATCGCTGTCAGAAAATTTGGTGTGCCGCATGAATTTTCTGAGGCAGTTAAAAAGGCTGCGGTCAAGTTACCTTCAGAAGTCAGAGATAGTGATCTCACAGACCGCGTGGATCTGCGTGATATCCCATTGGTGACGATTGATGGTGAAGACGCCCGCGATTTTGATGATGCAGTTTACTGTGAACCAGTCAAGATAGGTCGTAGCAAAGGTCACAGGCTCATCGTTGCGATTGCCGATGTCAGTCACTATGTCAATCCTAATGATGCTCTTGATGAGGAGGCTCTGCTGCGCAGCACGTCTGTATACTTCCCGCGCCGGGTAATACCGATGCTGCCGGAGCGCCTCTCAAATGGACTTTGCTCACTTAATCCTGATGTCGATCGACTGACGCTGGTTTGCGATATGGTGATTACTCAGGATGGAGAAGTCACGGCTTACCAGTTTTATCCGGCTGTCATCCATTCTGCAGCTCGCTTCACGTATACTGAAGTGGCGGCCATATTGGGTAACACCAAAGGCCCTGAGGCTGCCAAGCGCCAGACATTGGTGCCTCATCTTTTGCATCTGTATGAGGTCTTCCAGTCTTTATTGAAAGCCCGCCAGGTTCGTGGCGCTATCGACTTTGAAACGACAGAAACCTATATCGTTTGCAATCCTGCAGGCAAAATAGAAAAGATATTGCCGCGTACACGCAATGATGCGCATAAGCTGATTGAAGAGTGCATGCTGGCAGCCAATGTCTGCGCAGCAAATTTACTCGAAACTTATAAGCACCCAGGAACTTACCGCATCCATGCTGGCCCGACCAAAGAGAAACTGACTCAGGTTAGAAATTTCCTGAAGCAGGTGGGTTTGTTCCTTGGTGGCGGCGACAAACCTGCTGCATCGGACTATGCAGAGCTGATGAATAAAATTAAAGGCCGACCAGATGCGCCGCTCTTGCAAACCATGTTGCTACGCTCCATGCAACAGGCGGTTTACAGTCCAGATAATATTGGTCACTTCGGTTTGTCTTACGATGCCTATGCCCATTTCACTAGTCCGATACGCCGATATCCTGATTTGCTGACTCATAGGGCCATCAAAGCAATTTTGCAAGGTCGCAAGTATGAACCCAAGGGCATAGACTTGACGCTTTTGAATAGTTCAGTATCGAATGCGACAAGAAAACAGCAGATCGCTGACAAGGCCGCTGGCAAGAAGAAGGAAGAAAAAGAACAGACTATCTGGGATGCTCTGGGTGTCCATTGTTCTGCCAACGAGCGCCGGGCTGATGAAGCTTCGCGTGATGTCGAAGCCTGGCTCAAGTGTTACTTCATTCGCAATAAGGTAGGTGAAGAATTCACCGGCATGATTACTGGTGTGACCCAGTTTGGTATTTTTGTCCAGCTTGATGAGATCTTTATCGAAGGTCTGGTGCACGTGACTGAGTTGGGTGCCGATTACTTCCAATACGACGAGGCGCGCCATGAATTGCGTGGCGAACGTACTGGCAAGCGTTATCAGTTGACCGACAAAATCACGGTGCAAGTCAGCCGGGTTGACCTGGATGCACGCAAGATAGATCTGGCCATAGTCCAGGCCGTATCGCCACGCTCTGCAGGATTGGCAGATACTCGTGGTGCTGCTGCAAATGAAAAAAATCGCAAGGGTGTTGCCAGCTCTAAAAAAGCGCTGCTTGCCCCTGAAGAAAAAGTGGCTTCCACTTTTGGCAGAGGTGGTAAAACAGTTCCTGCCCAAAAAGTAAAAGAAGAAAATGTTTCTGGTGGGCGTCGCCAGAAATCCTCACCCGCTGTCGCTAGCGCCAAGAAAAAAGCGCCTGCTGCTGCAGGTAAGTCAGCGAAGAAAAGACGCTAGTACCTCAAAGAAAAGCATGTAAAGAAAAGAATGAAATGAAAAGTAAAATGATTTTTGGTTTCCACGCGGTGACCTCCCGGATCCGTCATGAAGCCTCCTCCGTCGAAGAAATCTATGTAGATTCTTCGCGCGTTGATGGCCGTATGAAAGACCTGTTGCAAGCGGCAAAAGCTGCTGGTGTGCGCATCATCCCGGCGGATGATCAGCGACTGAGCAATATTGTTGGTACGCGCCGCCATCAAGGTGTAGTGGCCAAAGCCAGTGAGTTGTCATTGGCACGTAACCTCGATGAATTGCTGGATGCGATTGATGGCCCACCTTTACTGCTGGTGCTGGACGGTATTACTGATCCGCATAATCTGGGTGCCTGCCTGCGTGTGGCAGACGGTGCCGGTGCTCATGCGGTTATCGCTCCCAAGGACAGGGCTGTGGGCTTGAATGCCACTGCCGCCAAGGTTGCCAGTGGTGCTGCTGAAACAGTGCCATACATTACCGTCACCAATCTGGCGCGTACCCTGCGTGAGTTGAAAGAGCGTGATATCTGGCTGGTCGGTACGACCGATGATGTCGAAAAAAATATCTATGATGTGGATTTCAAATCCGGCTGCGCCCTGGTTATGGGTTCGGAAGGTGAGGGCATGCGCCGCCTGACTCGCGAAACCTGCGATGTGTTGGTCAGTGTCCCCATGTTCGGTTCTGTCGAAAGCCTGAATGTCTCCGTGGCTTCAGGTGTTTGTCTCTACGAAGCACGTCGCCAGCGCCTGTAAGGCCATCGTGCCAGATAGTGCCCGGCGATTTTGAGCGCCGGGCGCAGCGTTTGCAGAAATACGCTACTATCTTATTCCCTTCCGTCATATCCATATAAATTTCATGTTTAACAGCCTGAGAGAAGATATAGCCAGCATTATTAAGAAAGATCCTGCCGCCCGTAATGCGTGGGAGGTGATCACTTGTTATCCTGGTTTTCAAGCTATCCTCATGCACGGTTGGGCGCAATGGTGCTGGAAACGTGGGCTGAAGTGGTTGGGGCGTTTTATTTCTCATATTGCCCGTGTACTGACTGGTATAGAAATCCATCCAGGTGCAACGATAGGCCGAAGGGTATTTATTGACCATGGATTTGGTGTGGTTATTGGTGAGACTGCAGAAATTGGCGATGATTGCACGATCTACCAGGGAGTGACTCTGGGCGGGACTTCTTTGTCGCGCGGTGCCAAGCGCCATCCTACTCTTGAAGCAGGTGTCATTGTTGGTGCTGGGGCCAAGGTGCTGGGTGGCTTTACCATTGGTGCCGGTGCCAAGATAGGCTCCAACTCTGTGGTACTCAAGCCTGTGCCTGCCGGTGGTACTGCAGTTGGCAATCCTGCTCACGTCATCAAAAAAGAAGTGGCTTCTGCAGATTCAGAAACTGCGCATCTGTTCACGGCCTATGGTGTGACCCAAAATAGTGATGACCCAATCTCCAAAGTCTTGCATAAGCTGATCGATCACGCTGCTGCACAGCAAGAGCAGATAGAAAAACTGTCTGCAGCATTGGCGCATTCAGGCATCGCCTGTGATGCGACATCAGAAGTAGAAAAATTGATTCCAGAGCAGATTAATAGTCTGGTTGATTGAGCCTCAAGCTGAACCTTATTTTAGCCTTGAGCCTGTCGCGATTTAATGGCAGGCTTTAGTCTGATAGACCAACTGATTAATAATGGATCTGATCTCTGGCAGTAACTCGCTGGCGGTCAGGCCTATAGGCCCTGTTCCGCGTGCGACCAGTGCGTCGGCTGCATGGCCATGTACCCAAGTGGCGATTCTCGCCGCATCTATGCTGCTGCATGCCTGTGCCAGCAAGGCACCTGCTATACCTGCCAATACATCACCGGTGCCACCGCTTGCCAGCGCGGGATTGCCAGTCGTATTGATGAGCAAATCTCCATCTGGATGACAAATGACACTGCCAGAACCCTTTAGTATGACAACGGCGTTGAATTGCCTTGCCAATGCTTGAGCAGCTTGCAGTCGATTACTTTGGATGTCTGCCACTTTCTTGTTGAGTAATCTAGCCGCCTCCAGTGGATGTGGCGTGAGTATGCATGAGTTATTTCTATTGCTTAGCATTGCCTGCAACTTCGTGTCTGCAGCGATCAGATTCAAGGCATCGGCATCAATGATCAATGCCTTTGCAGTTAGAATCGCGCCAGTGAGTAAGCCATAGGCACTGGTCGATGTTCCCAGGCCTGGGCCTATGACAACCGTGGTATTTGTCAGTGCAATTTCCCCGATCTTGCGAAACATGATTTCAGGATGCAGACTGTCGTACGCTGGTGCTTCTGCCAGCATGCCGCAGTAAATCCGTCCTGCACCAGAATACTGAGCTGCCCTGGCAGCAAGTATGGCTGCTCCTGCCATTCCCTTGGCACCACCAAGTATCGCGACATCGCCAAAACTACCTTTGTGACTGTTTTGTTGGCGCGGTGCCATGGCGTGTAACAGGGAAGTGCGCTCATTCAAATGGCAGTGGCATTCTGGAAAGAAATTTTCAGAAATATCCAATTTATTGACGGTGACATGACCAGCATAATCTTTGCCTGATGCCGTATGCAAGCCGATTTTATTGGCGATATACGTTATAGTGTGACTGGCTTGAATAACAGCACTGCTAGTGCTTGCAGGCTGTCCGGTATCAGCATTCAAGCCACTAGGCACATCAATCGCCAGAACAGGAATTGCCAGTTCAGCGGCTAGCTGATTGACGAATTCGATGAGCCTGGCAATATCAGCTTCAGGGGCTCGTTTCAAACCTATCCCGAATAAGCCATCAATGACCATGCTCCAGTTTTGTTGCGGGCCATGGAGTAGTGCGTCTAATTCTACAAATTCCAGACCTGCATTCTTGGCTCTTTGCAGCGCTGCTTGCGCATCTTGAGAGTAATTCTCAAGTTCTCCGCACATGATACAAACTACTTTATATCCCTGTCTGGACAATTGATTCCCGGCTTCATAAGCATCCCCCCCATTATTGCCGGGCCCTGCCAAAATAAGTAGAGGGTCTTGCTTGATTGCGCCTATTTTGATTGCCAGTCCGGCAGCCGCCTGCCCGGCTTTTTGCATGAGCGTGACTTCACCCTGATGGGCCAATGCGCGGGTTTCTATATCTCGTATTTGTTCTACGCTATACAGTCTGGCTTCATGTGTCAATGTCTGAAGCGACATGATTTATCTCTTTACCGGGATGGGTATTGACGCAGGCTGCCCCAGTGATTGCATCATTTCTATGCCACTCTGAAACAGATTTTGTAGGGGGATGAGTAGGTAGGGCATTATCAGTGCCAACATCAAGAAACCTACACCTATGGTAATTGGAAAGCCGATACCAAATATATTCAGTTGTGGTGCTGCACGCGTCAATATCCCCAGGGCGACATTGGTTACCAGCAGGGCTGCGACGATAGGTAAGGATAGGTGCATACCGACACTGAAAATCTGCTCACCCCAGATGGCCAGTTTTTGATAATTGAGGCCTGATTGATAGGTGGTCGCAATCGGGATGGTATGAAAACTTTCGACCAAGGCCTCCAGCATGGAGAGATGCACGTTCAACGTCAGCATGAGCAATGTGGCTGTCAGTACCAGGAATTGTGCAATGGCAGAAGAGCGCCCCTGAGTTTGCGGATCAAAAAAAGTAGCGAAACCCAGGCCCATGGTAAGACCTGAAATCTCGCCAGCCATTTCTATAGCCGAAAAGATCACTCGCATGACAAAACCCATCCCCAAACCGATGATGAGCTGCTGCGCCAGCACCAGGATGCCGTTCAACGAAATTGGATCGAGATCAGACATAGCAGGTAACGTAGGTGCGACGATGAGAGACAGCACCACGCCCAGGATGATTTTGATACGCACTGGTACAGAATTATTTCCAAACGGTGGTGCCACTGCAATCAATCCCAAAATCCTGGTCAAGGGCCAGATGAAGGAATTGATCAGCGCAATCAGCTCATTGCTGGAATAGGAAATCATTGGTAGACGACGGCATGCAAATCAGGCCGCCATGGTGGCTATGCTGGAAAACATTTGGCGCATATAGTCCATCAGGACAGAAAGCATCCACGGCCCGGCAATAATGAGGGTGACAAAGATACCTATCAGCTTGGGGATGAAGGACAAGGTTGTTTCATTGATCTGAGTTGCCGCCTGAAAAATACTGACGATAAGACCTATACCCAACGCCACCAGTAATAAGGGTGCGGAGACCATCAAGGTGACTTCCATGGCCTGGCGGCCCAGTGTCATTACGCTATCGGGTGTCATGGTGGTCCTTAGTAAAAACTTTGCGCAAGTGAGCCTATCAACAGTTGCCAGCCATCTACCAGCACAAACAGCATGAGCTTGAAGGGGAGCGACACAATCGCAGGTGAAACCATCATCATACCCATGGACATCAGCACACTGGCGACTACCATATCTATGATGAGAAAGGGAATGAAAATGGCGAAACTGATCTGAAAAGCAGTTTTTAATTCACTGGTAATAAAAGCTGGTATCAAAATCCGCAAGGACACCTCTTCTGGCCCCTGCAACTGGGGAGAATTGGACAATTTTACGTAAAGGGCAAGATCAGTTTGCCGGGTTTGCTTCATCATGAATTGTTTCAGGGGAGTTGCCCCTTTATCCATGGCGTCTTGCATTGTGATTTTATTTTCAGTAAACGGTTGATAGGCATCAACGTAAATTTTGTCAAAAACCGGCCCCATGACAAACAAGGTCAGAAACAGGGATAAGCCCACCAGTACCTGATTCGGTGGCGCCGATTGTGTGCCCAGCGCTTGCCTGAGTAGAGACAAAACGATAATGATCCGGGTAAAGCTGGTCATCATCAACAGGGCCGCTGGCAAGAAACTAAGTGCCGTCAGAAATAACAGCGTTTGTATGCTGAGAGAATAGTTCTGTCCGCCACCGGGTGCTGGTGTGCTGGTGATTGCTTGCAGGCCACCATTGGCTTGGGCTATGGCCGCTTCAGGCATAGCGAGTCCACATAGCAAAAGGGGCAACCATAAAAGTGGCAGATGAGAGCGCAAAATATTCATGCAATGTATTTAGCTGTTGTCAGATCGCTCGGTCGTTCGCTTATCTAGTGTGCGCTTGAGCCAGGTAGAAAAAGGGTCGCTTGCGGCTGTTTGCGCTGACTGATTCAGCAATTCGTCTTGTTTTGGCATGCTACCGAGCTTATTGATATTGTTTGCAGTTACTCCCAGGATCAGCCACTGATCGCCGACTTCAACCACCATTACCCGCTCGCGATTACCGACATTGATACCGCCGATGATCTTGACCGGGATTTTATTGCCGGCGTTCATGGGCCCCAGACGACGCATTAGCCAGGCGGCCACAAAAACCAGTCCCAACACGAACAGCAGTGCAGTAGCAATTTGCAATAAACCACCACTTGGCGATATAGGGGCAGGTTCGGCTGCAAATGTCGCATTGCTCAGCAAAACGATCAACGCCAATGCAAGATAACGCACTTGCTTCCTCATTTGTTGAGCTTGCGTATACGTTCGGCAGGCGTGACGATATCGGTCAAACGTATACCAAACTTGTCGTTAACCACCACCACTTCGCCTTGTGCAATAAGGCAGCCATTGACCAATACGTCCATAGGTTCACCCGCCAGGCCGTCAAGTTCGACAACAGAACCCTGTGCCAGTTGTAGCAGGTTTTTGATGGCGATCTTGGTACGGCCCAGTTCGACAGTCAGTTGTACTGGGATGTCCAGAATGAAGTCGATGTCATTATGAGTTTCAGTCGTTGTACCCTTGCCGCTGAATTCCTTGAAAATAGCAGCGCTGGCAGGCGGTGCTTCAGCTTTTTCTGCTGCGGCGGCTTCTGCTCTTTCCTGCTCTGCAATTGCTGCACCCCAGTCGTCTTCACTGATGGGGGATTCGCCGTTATCATCCATGATTTTCTCCTTGTGCTACTTCCTGTACGCTGGAACTGATCAACTTTTCCACACGCAAGGCATACTGTCCGTTAAATACACCGTATTTGCACTCCATCACGGGAGTGCCATCAACTTTTGCAGAAATAATTTCTGGAATGGAAAGAGGGATGATATCGCCTTCTTTCATATTCAGTATATCGCCCAGAGTGACACGTGTGGTCCCCAGATCGGCAACTATTTCGACTTCTGCAATTTGTATCTGTTGCGTCATCAGACGCACCCAGCGTTTATCCACTTCCAGGGTTTCCCCCTGCAGGCTACTGGTGAGGATGTCGCGTATGGGTTCTATGGTGGAGTAGGGCATGCATAAATGCATTTCACCACTGACTGGTCCTAGTTCTATCGTGAATGTGGTGGAAACCACGACCTCATTCGGTGTCGCAATATTGGCAAACTGGGTGTTCATTTCTGAACGTATATATTCAAATTCTATGGGGTAAACTGGCTCCCATGATTTGGAATAAGTCTCAAAAATGATTTCAAGGATGCGGTGAATGATACGCTGTTCAGTCTGAGTAAAATCACGACCTTCAACACGGGTATGAAAACGACCATCACCACCAAAAAGATTATCCACCAGCAAGAACACCAGGCCAGGGTCAAGCACAATCAATGAGGTGCCACGCAAGGGCTTCATGTGAACCAGATTAAGATTGGTTGGCACCACCAGATTACGGATGAATTCGCTGTATTTCGATACTCTGACAGTTCCAACTGACACTTCGGCACTGCGACGCAGGAAGTTGAATAAGCCTATGCGCAACAGTCGGGCAAAACGCTCATTGATAATTTCCAGTGTCGGCATGCGGCCACGGACGATACGTTCTTGCGTAGCAAGATTGTAGGGCCTGACACCAGAGGTATCCTCCAGTGATTGTGAATCGTCCTGATCCCCAGTGACGCCCTTTAAGAGAGCATCAACTTCTTCCTGGGAGAGAAAATTATCTGACATTGATTTATTGAACTACAAAAGACGTGAAGAAGACACTACTGATTTTTTGCGGATCACCTTTGGCCGTGAAAGGCAGAGCAACTTTCTCTATGATTTCACTCACCAATTTTTCCTTGCCTTCAGACGACAAAATTTCAGTCGCATCCTTGCTGGACAACAGCAATAACAGGCGGCTGCGTACTTGCGGCATATTAGCCTTGATGAGAGTAACCTGTTCTTCGTCCTGTACCTGCAGCGTCATGCTGATTTGCAAGTATTTGTCGCCATTATCTGACTGAAGATTGACCGTAAATGGGTCCAGTGCAAGGAAGACGGGCGCTTTTGCAGGTTCAGTTTTAGTTTCTTTATCTTTTGGCGTAGAGCTTTTCTTGGATAGAAAAAAAGCAGCGCCACCGCCTGCAGCGACCAATAGGAATACGACCGCAGCGATGATGATCAAGAGTTTCTTCTTTGATTTTCCTGCTACCGGTGCATCACCTGCATCTGCTGCTTTGGCTGGTGCTTTCGCCATGGTTTTCCTCTCTGTAGGCATTGAATGCCATGATTTTTAAGTATTATGCTTGATAGCTGGAATGTAATATCCAAGAAAAAGAGGGCGTATTTCAGCTTATCTCTACTAATTGCAAAGTGAAGTGATCTTGCTTTGCTGCATGGACTAGCCTTTCATGGCCATTCTACATGTATGTACAGGCTTTTTTCCAGAGACTAGCGACCTATCATGCTAGTGACAGGTAAAAGTTATGTGTCAGATAGTGAAATCGACAGGTATTGCAATCGCGACTGGCGGCGTGCATGGTCGCGATTGTAGTTGGGCGAGGTATGAAGTGAGGAGTCTTAGCAGCAACTGACACGTGTTTCAGGCGAAAGTATCTACCAGACCGTTATTTGATTGTATCCTGACGGGGTTGGTAGCTGCTGGGCTAATGGTATTATCAGTAAGACCTCTGGTGGTTCTGGAAGGATTCATGTCTCTGGCTTGTTGTTGGGTGAAATTTTGCCCCTGGCCAGGCGCCTGCGAATTGACAGAAAAACCTGTCAGTTGAACCCCGGCATCACTAAGCATCTGCTTCAAACGGGGTAAGGCAGCTTCCAGTGCCTCCCTGACTTCAGGTTGGGCTGAGCTAAAGCTTGCATTGGCTTGATCATTGCTGACACTAAGCACGACTTGTAAAGGCCCGAGATCAGGTGGATTCAATGTTAATTCTGCTGATTGCAAACCTGAACCTACCATCCAGACAACTTTTTGACCTACTGCCTTGTCCCAGCCATTGCTACCTACTCGTGGCGCGATTTGTTCTGCAGCAATCACCGCCGCATTGAATTGTGTGCTGTTGACGTTATTTGCTGCGACAACTGGAGGGGCAATGACTTGCTGACTGTCTTTGCCGGAAGGTGTGGCTTTTATTTCAGCCATGCGTTCAGCAAGGACATCTTTTGCCAGTGCAATATCGTTTGTAAATGCTTTGGGCGTGTCAGTTGCTAAGGTTTGTGGGCGTGTATCACCACTCTTGTCGTTGACAGTTTTACCCACGTCGAGATTGTTGAGCTTGACCGCATTGAGTTTCTCTTCGGCAGTGTCAATCTGGTCAGTTTTGGCTGACGTGCTAGTAGCACCTTTTGTGAGGCTCTGATTGACTGATATCAATACAGTTGGAGGCGATGCGGTCAAATTACTTGCGCCATTATTTTCTGTCGCAATCGTAGATGCTACGGTGCTCAAGCCATTTTCAGACAATTTCCCCATTGATTTGTCGTCGATTTTTACGGCCATAATTTGTGCAGCAATGGCGGCTACTCCAGACTTACTCGCGTCTTCTGCCTGACTTTGTTGAGTAATTGATGTGAGCTGACTAGATGCTTGTGGGGCTACCGGAATCAGCGCATTAGTTTCTGCCTGTGTCAATGTAGCAAGGGGGTTTTCACCGGGTAGTTTGGCTATTGCGGCTACATCTGTATTGGACATGCTGTTCAGGCTTTCAGCTTTAACAGCATCCAAGCCAGGGGACATATTGGTTTTGTTTACATCCGCTACAACTGGAGGGGTTGCCAGGTTACCTACCAGGGCTAGGATTTGAGCGCTAAGATCATCTTCTTTCATCGTGTCAAGTTCATCATCCTTGACAGTTGTGCCATCGGTCGTGGAACTATCGGTTTTCTCTGTTTTGCCAGTGGCAGGGGCGCTATTGTCATTGTTTGCCATTTTGTTGGCAGAGTTGCTATTGCTATTGCTATTGTTATTGTTGACGTTGTTATTATTCTTGGCTGGAGTGGGTGTTTTATTGACAGGGCGAGTGACATCCATCTCCGGCTTTTTTGTGCTGGAGATCTCTTTATTGAGCACTTGATTGAAACTGACTTCGGGAGTGGCTGATGAAGCATTTTTGCCCGCTTTGACGCCTGTACCCTGTTTATCTATCGCTGTGAGTATGTTATTCGCTTGCATTTGAGGTACCTGTCAATAAATTAGCGCTTATAGAAGAGGGCGCGAGCTGCCATTTCGTCTGTTTGCTTCTGATCTCGTTTTGCTTCTTTTTTTTGTAGTGCCGTTTGTGCGCGGTTTTGCAAGGTGTCATAGGAAAGGCGTTTTTTTTCGCTGGCTTGCCATTCGGTTTTTGCCATGGTGATACGATGTGCTGCATCCATGACGACTTGCCTTTGCCCGTCTATAGCTGTATCAAGTTTTGCCAGGAAGGACAGAAAATTCGTATATTGCGACACGCTCAGACCTTTTGCTGCACCATCCTGCAATCTTTGTGCATAGTCGTTTCGGTATTGCTGTAATAAATTCAGTTTTTTTTCGGTATCTTCATGCGCACGTATGGCCCTACCCAGAAGTTTGGCGGCATCGTCAACTTCTTTTTCTGTCATTTCTATCAGTGTGGTAATCGGTGATTTCAACGCCATGATGAATTAAGTATAGTCGCTGATCAGGTTTTCTATCCGTTGAATAGAGCCTGAAGTTGCCCCAAGCTTTCAGGAATGCTGCATTTTTCAGTGATGTCTTGTTGTAAAAATGAAACTATTCTTCCATTCAGGCGGATTGCTTCATCCAGTAATGGATCGGAACCGGGAGAATATGCACCAACGCTAATCAAATCGCGACTGCGTTCGTAACGAGAATACAATTGTTTCAGTTTTCTAGCCAGGGCCTGGTGTTCTGGCGTGGTGATGCTATGCATGGCGCGGCTGATCGACTGTTCTATGTCAATGGCAGGGTAGTGACCACTTTCTGCCAAAGCTCTGTTCAGAACGATATGGCCATCGAGAATGGCCCTGGCAGCATCTGCGATTGGATCTTGCTGATCATCACCCTCAGTCAGGACAGTATAAAATGCAGTAATTGAACCACCACCAGATTTACCATTACCAGCTCTTTCCACTAATATAGGCAGCTTGGCAAACACAGATGGTGGGTAACCTTTGGTGGCAGGCGGCTCGCCAATGGCCAGGGCAATTTCCCTTTGCGCCATGGCATAACGCGTCAGCGAATCCATGATCAGTAATACGCTACGGCCCTGATCCCTGAAGTATTCTGCAATGGTGGTCGCATAGGCCGCTCCTTGCAAGCGCATCAGGGGTGGGGCATCAGCAGGGGCAGCAACCACGACAGAACGGGCCAGGCCTTCAGTGCCGAGAATTTGCTCAATAAATTCTTTAACTTCACGCCCCCGCTCACCAATCAGGCCAACCACAATAATGTCTGCAGCGGTATAGCGCGCCATCATGCCCAGTAAGACACTTTTGCCTACGCCTGAACCGGCGAACAGACCCAGGCGCTGGCCCTTGCCTACGCTCAGCATGCTGTTGATGGCACGGACACCCACATCCAGAGTCTCAACGATGGGGGCGCGTTCCAGCGGGTTATAAATACGCGCACCTAAAGGGGCTGACTCATGGGTGCCCAGCGGGCCAAGAGTATCGAGTGGGCGACCATTGCCGTCCAGAACACGTCCCAATAGCTCATAGCCTACTGGCAAATGACGGCTTCTGTCACTGGGGCGACGGCGTGGGTGATTGGCGATTTCATGGGCTTCTGGTTCGGCCGGGAAAACCGGCGCTCCTGGTGTGACACCATCCAGATCACTGTGTGGCATCAGGAATAGTCTGTCGCCATCGAAGCCAACTACTTCGGCGTCTATTTTCGCGCCGCTTTGCAAATGGATGGTGCAGGCACTGCCTACTGGCAAGCGTAAGCCTACAGCTTCCATGACCAGGCCAGTGACACGGGTCACTCTGCCGGACATGGATGTGGTTTGCACATGGGAAATCTGCTCTCGGCTCAGCTTGAGTTTGGATTTCCAGTCGTCGATGAAGGTGTCCTGCATGAGCATCAATCTGCAGTCTTGTTACTGATTTGCATGCTATCCAGTAGCTTTTTCCAGCGTGTTGAGTAACTGGCATCGACCAGATTATGCTGGGTTTCAAGCTTGCAACCACCGCGTTCTATTTGGGTATCAGGCACAATACGCCAGCCATCAGCACTCAGTGTTTCACCTAATTGATTTTTTACCATCGCCACATCTTCCGGGTTCAGCATGATTTGCGCAGGCTGCTGCACATTTGCCAATTGAGCGATTGCATCTTCAACGATAGGTAGTATCGCGCTTGGGTCAGTATCGAGCTTTGCTTTCAGCATGGCTTGTGCAATGTCCAGCGCCAGATGCATAAGTTCATTGCCCATTTGTTGTGATGCAGTATGCAATTGTTCGGAAAATGCGACAGCTATTTGTTGTAATGATTGTATTTCTACCTGTACCTTTTCCATGGTTTCTGCATAAGCAGTTTCTTGTCCATCTTTCAGACCACGTTCATAGGCCTCTTTGTAGCCAGCTGCAAATCCTTCCTGCTTTGCAGCTTCGCGAACAATTTCTGTTTCCTTGTGCTGCTGGGCCGCCACTTGGGCGCTTGCGGCCCTGATTTCTTCGACCTGGGCGGGACGACTGTCACCAAATGAAGCCATTTCCCAGCGTTGGAAAGCAGTCATGTCGCCACCACGCATGGCATTAGACATATGCGTCCTCGCCTTTGGCACCTAACATAATCTGGCCTTCATCTGCCAGGCGTCTGACGATGAGCAGTATTTGTTTTTGCTGTGCTTCCACTTCGGACAAGCGTACCGGCCCCTTGGAATCCAGGTCTTCGCGCATCATTTCAGCAGCGCGCTGCGACATATTTTTGAAGATTTTTTCGCGCATGTCCTGATTTGCGCCCTTGAGTGCGACGATCAGGGAATCAGACTGCACTTCCCTCAGCAATAACTGTATGCCTTTGTCATCGATTTCCAGAATGTTATCGAAGACAAACATCTCATCCATGATTTTTTCCGCCATGTCGCCATCATATTTACGCAGATTATCCATCACGGAGGCTTCGTTTTCTCCGCTCATAAAGTTCAGGATTTCTGCCGCTGCGCGTACACCGCCTATGGATTTTTTCTTCAGGCTTTCATTGCCTGTCAGCAGTTTGGTCAACACATCATTCAGTTCGCGCAAGGCAGTAGGCTGGATACCGTCCAGTGTGGCAATCCGCAGGACGATGTCATTGCGCAGGCGCTCTGTAAATTGATTCAGAATTTCACAGGCCTGATCACTTTCCAGATGGACCAATATGGTGGCAATAATTTGCGGATGTTCATTCTTAATCAGTTCAGCAACTGAAGGGGAATCCATCCATTTCAGGCTTTCTATACCGCTGGCATCCTTGCCGCCAAGGATGCGATTTAACAACGAGGCTGCCTTGTCATCGCCCAGGGCTTTGGTCAGTACGTTGCGTATATATTCATCAGAATCCAGGCCAACCGACGAGCTCAAATCAGCTGCAGACTTGAATTCCTCCAGCACTTTAGCGATGGATTCATGAGGGATGGCTCCGATCGCTGCCATAGCAGCACCGATTTTTTGCACTTCGCGCGGGCCAAGATACTTCATGACCTCTGCAGCGCCGTCTTCACCCAGTGCCAACATCAGGGTGGCGGCTTTTTGGACTCCATCATCACTCATTGCTGACCCATGCCTTTACTACGTTAGCCACAATACGTGGATCGTCTTTTGCCAATTGTTTTGCCATTTCCAAATTCGTTTCATAGCTTGAACCGTGACGGGTGTTTTGTAGTTCTGCTTCTCTCGACAGATTCACAATGGCAGCATCTTCCTCCTCTTTCTCTACTTCCTCTTGCTCTCGTTTTTCAGCTTCCAGTGCTTCCAGAGTTTCTTTGTCTTTCCCCATTATTTTAAGTAACATGGGTTTGAGGAATCCAAAAAACAAGTAAGCCAGGACGATAGCAACGCCTATATATTTGGCGACTTCCTTCGCCATTTGCAAGACATCCGGCTGTTTCCAAAGCGGTAAGTCCACTATAGGCTCTTTTTCAGGGCTGGCAAAGGGACTATTGACGACATTCAATGTATCACCCCTGTCCTTGTTGAAACCCATGGCTTCCCGGGTCAAATCGGTAATCTGGGTTTTTTCTATGTCTGTCAAAGGGCGGGTCGTGGTTTTGCCATTTTTATCAGTTTCGGTTCTGTAATTGATGACAACAGCGACAGAAAGACGCTTGACGCCGCCCATGGGTTGTTGAGTGTAGCGAATGGTCTTGTCGACTTCAAAGTTCATAGTCGAATCTTTTTGCATCAGGCCTGCGTTAGAAGCGGCGCTTTGCGTATTGGCTGCACCGCTGGCGACGATGGGCGCAGTGGCAGGCACAGGGGGTTGATTGCTCAAAGCCCCAGGTATGCCTGATGGATTGGTTCCCTTATTATAGGACTCACTGGTTTGCTGGCTGCGGATGGCTGAAGCCTCAGGTGGTGAATTTGGCTTGTAGCTTTCTGCCGCCTGCTCTGTACGGGAAAAATCGATATCTGCAGTTGCCTCGGCGCGGACATTTGCAGCACCAACAATAGGTGAAATAATCGATTCTATGCGCTTGATAATGCTTTGTTGATATTCTTGCACATACTTGAGCTGTGAAGGATCAAGCGTGTTGTTTGCCATTTGCTTACTGGGATCAGAAAGCAAATTACCATTCTGATCAATAATGGCCACATTTTTTGCTGACAACTCCGGCACACTGCTGGCTACCAGGTGAATAATGGCGCTGACCTGTTGTTGATCCAGTATGCGGCTGGGATAGAGGTTCAACAAGACCGAGGCGGTTGGTTTTTGCTGGTCACGGATGAAAACTTGTGACTTTGGGATGGCCAGATGCACGCGTGCGGTCTGCACCGCCGATACGGCCTGAATCGAGCGTGCCAGCTCACCTTCCAGTGCGCGCTGGAAGTTGACTTGTTCCAAAAACTGGGAAATGCCCAGTTTTTGATTTTCCATGAGTTCGAATCCAACATTGCCGCCCTTGGGCAAGCCCTGGGCCGCCAGTTTCAGACGCACATCATGAACCTGATTGGCAGGAACCAAAATGGCACTGCCGCCATCAGAATATTTGTAAGGGATGTTTAATTGTTGTAATGAGGCAACAATGGCGCCACCATCCCTGTCATTGAAGTTGGAAAACAAGACTTTGTAGTCAGGAGTCTGGCTCCACAGCCACACGCCAACCATGATGGCAATCGTGATGGCAGCACCTACTGACAACATGATGTTGCGGGTGACCGGGGTTTGTGGCAAGCCAAATAGGCCCGGAAGGGCTGGTCCAGGTGGGGCAATTGCTATATTTTCTGCGGTTGCCATAATTCACCTTGTACGATTAATGTGTCTGTGGATTGCATTCTTGCTATTCCAGATATGGTTTTTTCCTTGTAGCGATTGTCCACTTAAATACCAAAATCAAACTTGGGAAAAACGATGTTTTTACTGCTCTTTTCGAAGTTCCGGTTTGCCTTGCGACTGTTAATGTAGCAATTGTGAAAGTCCATATTAGAGGTGATCAGATGAAAATGGGAGGCATAGACGCCAGTCGCATCGAAGCCATGGTTGCGCAGTTAAAGGCGACAGCGGCCAAAATGGAGGCGAGTGCTGGCCTGGGTGTGAGCCAGACAGAAAATCCAGCGCCTGGCAAGCTGGACTTTTCGGAAGCTTTGAAGGCTTCTCTGGATAGTGTGAATCAGGCGCAAGCAAAATCACAGCAACTAGGGCAGAAATTTGCCATGGGGGATGATAAGGTTAGCTTATCTGATGTCATGATTTCCATGCAAAAATCCAGTATCGCATTCCAGACGACAGTGCAGGTGAGGAACAAGCTGGTGTCGGCCTATCACGACATCATGAATATGCAGATTTGATTCATTGGGGCGAGCGGAGGAAAGCTTTGGTTCGGTAAAACCAATGGTATGAAACGAAAGCCCGATTGCTTGAAGATCGGGCTTTTGTGTTTTCAGCGTATGCCAGTCAGCTTGGCATTGCGCTCTCGTTCCAGCTTCATGATGTAGCGCTGTATGCTGGCTAGTACACTATTTGACATGTTGATGAATTGGCAGCCAAGGCGGCGATTCGACTTGCCGTTCAACAAAACCAGGTCTTGAGAGTTCCTGACCTGTAAAACAACATCTACCAGACCTATGGTGGGCAATTCAAGTTTGCAATGCTCATAGATGACCCCCATAGTGCTGTCGAGCACTTTTTTTTCATCCAGAATGGCAATTCCTCCGCAACTGATGTCAACCAGGGCCAGTTTCAAGGTTTCTTGCCTGTCATCTAGTTGTACAGGAATCATTGCCCGTATGGGATTTGATAGTGGTGTATTGATACGATAATATTCGCGTCTTTGCAGACGTATCATATTCGCTGGTATTGCGAACTGCAGAGCAGGGCGATCTTCAAAGGCGATACGTTCCAGATTTGATGAGGAAAACTGTATGCTGATTCTATCCAGCAGCCCCTCAAATGACACCCTCGGTGCGTCAATAATGCGTTGATTGGCCAGTTGACCCGGTGCACTATCGATAATCACCATATTACTGCTGTCATCGACGTCAAGTATGGACGTGATAAAGACTTCTGACCCGCTATTGATCAACATGCTGATCAATTGCTTGCTTTCTTTGAGGCCGCGCAATAATCCTATGATTTCCCTGCGGGAATCAACTTGAAAAGGGCTCTGATTTTCCGTACCCAGACTCGGAGGTGTGGATGGCATATTTTTATAATCACATTCAAAAATTGGGGCTGTTCAACTTATTCGTGCCCTGAAGTCTCCGACATTGTTTCAGACTTTTCCGTATCAATATGGTAAAGCCAAGCGAGTAGTTCTGCAACTGCCCGATACAAGGCAGGAGGAATATCACGGTCAAGATCGACTTTCATCAGCAATGAAACCAATTCTTTGGACTGATGTACATGTACCCCGTGTTCTTTGGCTCTGGCAATGATTTCCTCGGCAATCAGGCCCTTACCTTTGGCAACAACTTTTGGCGCAGCATCCCCTGTCTGGTAGGCCAATGCAACAGCATTTTGTGCAGGTTTAAAGGGCGGCTCAGCTGCGCTCATTTTTATTTACCACAAAAGACATGAGTGGCGCGCCGGCAATCTGCATGGCAGTAGCCAGTTCGCCAGCATGGTTCTTCAAGGCAGATACGGTATTACTTTGCTCAGCCCGCAGGGATAGGCCCAGAACATTCGATTGCAGATTGATAATGGCTGTAACTGGTCCTAAATTGGGCAGGTCAAAACGAACCACCGATTGCCAATTTGTAGCATCCTCCATTTCTTGTGGATTGTGCTTGCTCTGGCTTTCTTTTTTTATTTCCCATTCGATTTTTTGTCCCGGGAAAAGCTCCCCTTGCCATCGTACAATGTTTTGCTCCAGAACATTTAATTGCTGATGAATTATTTGTCCCATTTCCTTGTTGATGGTGGTGAGCGTAGTACTTTGATTGCCTGGGACGCTGTCTGTCTGACTTCTGGCTCCAATATGTGACTGTGGCTCAGCTTTGATATCAGCGATGGGACGCTTGCCTTGTGCCCATTCTGCAACATGCGATTCATAAAACAGGCCGCTGGTGCTGATTTGCTGTTGTAGTTTGACAGCGGTTGTTGCGGTATCTTTTAATTCGACAGGTGTAGCCATGATTGGAGTCGGGCTGGCAATGTTGGCTTTGTCAGCCTGGGCTGGTGCTGTTTGCAGAATTTGTGTGATGAGCTTGCCTGTACTGCTTAAGGAAGTGGGAGTGCTACTCAGGCGATCTGGTAAGGTGTCGGCAGCATTGGTATTGGCGAGATTATTTTTTGCAGTGATTTCTGTTGGCCGGGCAGTGGCAATTTGCTGTGATCCAAGTTTCCCTGGGCTCAGGCCTGTTTCATCGGCGTTTTGCTGGCCAACGTCTTGCGTTGACAAATTGACGATGCTTGAGGCATTGGTTTGCTTGTTGCCTTCCGCCAGGATTTTGGCCGAACCTGGTATTGGCTGCGTAGCGGTGGCGACTTCCTCAGATGCCGGGCCAAGATATGTGCTTAAATTTGGGGGCTGACGCCTGTCTGTGCCAGCCGCATAATTTTGCGGGAGAGGGGCAGGGAAGTGAGCGTCTCCATCATGCTCCAGCAGGAATGTGGGGCGGGGTTCAGTGGAAATCAGGCGCAAAGGAATCTGGTCGCCTGTTTTGCTACCTTCTGGCAACATCATTTTGGCAGTGATTCCTGCCACCCTGACGGTGAAGCTGCCGTCCATTAATTTGGATAGAATCTCACCCTTAAGTAATTGCCCGGTGACAAGCTGGGCAAGTTTTGGTGTTATGTCCTGCTTGGTTCCACTAACAGGAATTGCAGCGGCTGGTGCCTCGATATTGGCAACTGGTTTGGGCAAAATATCGAGTCGGGTAGCCATAAAAATCAGGCCGTATTACCTGCACCATAAGCATTGGATAATTTTCTACTGGTACTGGAGTTTTTCATCAAATCAGATAGCTCTGCCATCCAGGGTTCGGTGATGTCGCGAATTTCCTTGTCATCTGCCAGGATTTTTTTGATGATGCGTACTTTCTTGTCCCGCATCTCAGCAGGCAGGTCGAAAGGGATTTCACTCTCACGTATGATTTGTACGCGACTGGAGCAATCATTCTCCAGTTGTTCCAATAATTCCCAGTTGCCTGAACGTGCGGCTTCCAGCATGTTGCTCGTTATGTTGGCAACATTTTCGTACAATGAGATTAATTCGAGACTATTCATCTTGATTCAAGCCTCAACAAAGTTGGCAGGACGAGGGGATAATGGGTCAATACTAAGTTTTGGGGCTTCATTGACGACTTCTTTTGTAGGGGAGATGGCTTCCCAGGAGGTCTTTAAATCACGCAATAAATTCTGTACTTCAGTGAGCATGACTACACTGTTTTCCAGATTGGCTTGCAATAGCCTGGCAGTCATGTACTCATACAGCGAGTCAAGGCTGACAGCGATTTCGCCGCCTGCTTTTTTATCCAGGCTGGCACGCAAGCCATTTTCTATAATGGCAATGGCCTTGGAGATTGCTTGTCCTTTAGATGCTACTTCACCTGTGCCCAAGTGATGCACGGCATTTGATATGGCAACAATTGCCCCGTCAAACAGCATGACTATCAATTTGTGTGGACTGGCGGCGACTACGCCAGTCTCAATGCCAACTTTTGCATAGGCATTGGCGCCGCGTGCTTGTGAAGAGCCAAACATAATCTCGTTTCCTTATATTTTCTTGCGTGCATAACAAATGATTGGATTACTTATTACTACCGGTTAATGCTGCCAATTGCTGAGTTAAGAAGGTGCTGGTGTTGTTGAGGCCGCTTACTATCCTGTCGAGGGCAGTAAATTGCGCCCTATAACGTGCTTCTACATCAAATAATCGACTATTCAAAGTAATGCGCTGTTTGCCTATTTCTTTGATGCTGGCGGTTACTCCAGAGGTCGTGCTAGTGATTGTCCCTGAACTGCCTGTGAATCCACTGATCAAACTACTTAACTGGGTGGCATAACCAACTGAAAAATTGACGGTGCCCCGTGCACCAAGTGACCCGCCTGCAATCAATAGTTTGAGACCCTCTGCAGGGCTTCCTGCCGCTCCTGTTAATGATTGGCCGTTGCCTGTTGCCGTGATGCCGTTCAAGGTCCCTGCGACATCCTTGCCAACACTGCCTGTTACTACTGTGCCAGTAAGCGACGCAACACCAGTTCCAGTATTGCTGGCGATGTTAATAGCCGAGGTAGATCCGTATTTGTTTGATTCCAGTGCCAAAACGCCACCAACCACGCTGGCTTTTGCTGTTGCGCCTACGGCGGTAAAGGCGGAAGTGCTATTGATTGATGTTTGAACTAAGGTTGCCAGCTCTGTCGCAGTGTAGCTACCTGCCGCCAGGCTGACATCTGCAACAACTCCATCTAGCGTGACGCTGATCTTGGTATTGGGGTCGATGGTTGTTGACGGTGGTAGCGTCAAATCACCCGTAAGGCTGGATTTGGTGGCGATTTGTGTAATGGCCAGTTCATAACTGCCAGCTTTGGTGGCAGAAGATGAACCAGTAATATTTGCCAGGCTGTCAGTGGCGGAGCCTAGTGAGGCGAACAAACCGCCAACATCACTAAATTTGGTTGCAAGTGCCGTGGATAATTTGGAAGCATCAAGTGAAATGGAACCATCTTTTTGAAAGCTGACACCAATTTGTGACAAAGTCGTCAATCCGCCGCCCAAACCATTTACAGACGACGACAAAGTTTTTCTGATTTGGTTTTGTATGCTTTGCGTGGTTGAGTCACCTAAAAGCAAGCCCCCTTTCTTGGTATTGGGATCATAAGATGTCAGGCTTTTTATGGTCGTATTGAGATCATTGTAGGCTTTAACGAAACTATTTACGCCAGCCGTAATGCCAGTCGTATTTGCGGAAACCGATATAGAGGTTGTGCCAACCTTGGATACGGTCAAAGATACCCCCTGCATGGCACCCAGAACAGTATTGGATGCGCTGGAAATGGCAATGCCATTCACGGTCAGGTTAGCGTTTTGGGCTGTGCTGACTTCAGTAAAGTTTTGTGTCGCGGTTGGATCGTATGCCAGCAGGGATGTTACTGCGGCATCTCCACCTGAAGATGTTATTTTGAGGCTGGATGCTGCCCCAGTCTTACTTGAATTAAGTACCAAATGGTAGGGCGTGGCACTGCCATCACCGACTATGGAGGCAGAAACGCCAACATTTGCTGCATTGATCGCATCACGAATCCCTTGCAAGGAATTGTTTGTGCTATTGATTTTTACAGTGCCAACGGTTTGATTGGCATCTTGCTGGAATGTGGTTCCGGGTGGATATATGCCGCTAACAGCCGTTCCGGTAATGGTGCCGAAAGCGAAGCTGATAGTGGTTTCTGTGCCTGTGCCTATTGCGTCAGTAGAGCTAACCTGTCCCGCACTTGATATACCTTGAGCTTGTGCCAGTTTGCTGATTGCAACACTATAGCTACCAGCAGTTGCTGCACTATTAGCTGTCGCAAAGGCGATAGTGGAATCGCCAGCACTTGCGTTCAGTGATTGAAAAGTTGATGGTGTATTAAGTGATGTCAATGCATTCTGAAATGCACTGACCGCACCGTTAAGAGATCCATAGGCGGATAGTTTGGCCTGGTAGCTCGCTTCTTTTTTTGCGAGCGATGTCAAGGGCTGGCTCTCCACCTGCATTAGCTTGGAGACGATATCGTTCACATTGAGATTTGAACCAATGCCTGTTGATTGAATTCCTGCCACGTGATTCCCCTTTTGTTAGTGGTACTTTACTTTATTAACGGCAAGGGTAAATCAGACTTTAGAAGGGAATTTACCTGCTTGTTTTCAATATAGACATAAATTTAATCTTATGCGGTCTGTTTTATCAGGAGACCCTGCAATTTATCCAGCGACTTGGCAATTTCTAGCGCTTCTTCGGTAGGAATTTGCCTGATAACCTGCTTGGTTTGCTGATCAACGATCTTGACCACCACTTCTTTGGCGTCGTTATCTACGCTGAATTCCAGGTTTTGAGAGCTCACTTGAACAGATTTATTAATTTCGGCAACAGCCTTATTAATTTCATCCGCAGAGGCGGCTTTGGGGCTTTGACTGGTGGCTCTGACCGGATTGGCAGTCTGCAGCGGCGCGGCGCTTTGCGCGATCTGAGGAGCGGTCGTCGCGGTGCTCAACCGATCTGAAACAGGTGCTCCTGACGATGAACTGGTAATCGATAGGACGTCCATGATGTTTCCTTAAAGTAAAATTCCCCTGATCATAAAATTGACCAGGGGACCACTCATTTTCAATGAAAAACTAAACTTATTTCATTGATTAGCCACGCAGCAGAGCCAAGACGCCTTGTGGTAACGCGTTCGCCTGAGCCAAGATTGCTGTACCAGCTTGTTGCAATACTTGACCACGTGTCAATGTTGCTGTTTCTTGAGCAAAGTCAGCATCACGGATACGGCTACGGGAAGCTGTCAAGTTCTCAGAAGTTGTATTCAAGCTGCTAACTGCTGAGGAGAAACGGTTTTGGTAAGCACCCAAAGAAGCACGTGAACTATTGACAGAAGCCAAGGCTGCATCGATAGTAGTCAGAGCCGCTGTGGCACCAGCCGCTGTAGTCAGGTCTAGTGATGAAACACCTGCACCAACCGTTGCAGTTGCTGAAGTGGCGCCAGCAGTCAAGCCGGCTGCTGTTGCACCTGCACCAGCAACTGTCGTTGTTGTAGCTGCCAAGCCAGTATTTGCCAGTGTTGCTGTACCTTTTACAGTAAAGGTGTAGCCAGCATTTTGCGAACTTGTCAATGTCAGTACGCCAGCAGCGTTAGATGCAGTAATGCCGGTTTCTCTAGTTTTTTGGTTAATTGCATCGCGAATGGCATCGCCTTGCAATGTTGCTGTAGCACCACCAGTAATTGCGCCAATGTCCACACCATTGATCTGAATGTCGCCAGCAGAGATATTGGAGTTAGTACCTGTGATGGTCGTACCAGTTGTTGCTGCACCTGTTCCGCCGTTCGCCAACACGATACCGGCAGAGCTGGTAGATGTCAGTTTGACAGTACCTGCTGTAGTTGTAGTTGCAGCAGCTGTGCCGATTGCTGTTGCAGCACCAGTAGTTGCACTACCCAGGCCAGTAACAGTTGCTGCCAAGCCAGTGGATGCATTGGTTTTGGAAACAGTAATGTTTCTGCCGTCAGCTGCTGTCAGAGCAACTGCACCTGTAGTAGTGTCAAATGCTGCAGTTACGCCAGTTTGTGAGGATTTTGCATTGATTGCGGCTGTAACTTGAGCACCACGTTCCGCAGCAGTGCCTGCAGCAGCAAGTGCCCCGATATCAACGCCGTTGATCAGAACATCGCCAGCAACGATGGCAGTAGCAAAACCAGTTGCAGCAGTGCCGCTGGTCGTTGTTGCCTGAGCTGTTGCTGTTACGCCAGTGGTACCGTTTGAAGCGTTGATTGCGGCAGCTTTGGCAATCGCACTACCTTTGCTATCAGCATAAGATACGCCGTCGCCGCTGGTTGCACCAATGTTGAAACCGTTGATCACCAGATCACCAGACTGGAAGCCGCCTACACCATTCACACCACCAGAGATATTGGTGGCATAGCTTGAGCTGGCACCAACACCCAGGCTGGATGATTTAGCACTGGCGATGGAAGAAATGGCAATTTGGTCATTTGATGTTGCATTTGCACCAACTTGGAAAGTTTGTGCTGTGAAGCTACCGTCCAGCAGATTCACGCCGTTAAAGTTGGAAGAGCTGGCAACACGGTTGATCTCAGAGATCAGTTGTGAAGCTTCGTTGTTCAGCGCAGCGCGGTCGCTGGCGCTATTGGACGCGTTAGCCGATTGAACCGCCAGATCACGGATACGTTGCAAGTTGGAGCCAATTTGTGTCAAATCGCCCTCAGCGGTTTGCGCAAGAGAGATACCGTCATTCGCATTACGAACAGCTTGATTCAAGCCGCCGATTTGTGAAGACAGACGTTCGGAAATCGCCAGGCCAGCCGCATCGTCTTTAGCACTATTAATGCGCAGACCAGAAGACAGACGTTGCAAGGAAGTGTTCAGGGACGACTGAGATGTAGTCAGATTGCGCTGAGCATTCAAAGACGAGATATTGGTATTAATAAATGAAGCCATGTTAGTTCTCCTTACCCAAGTTATGTAAATATGGCCGGTGGCCTTAAACTTTGGTCTGTGCTACCAATAATATTGGACCGCCGTTGCAATCAGGTATCGGACGCTTATTTCAAAAGTTTAATGGGTTGCTCAAAGTAAATATTTTATTTTGAGGGTAAAGTTGCTCTCAATACTCCGTTAAACGGCAGCATTTCAAAATACTTGAGACCATATATACGTTTATTTTCGGCTTTGACTTAACATTTTTTTGCTATTGTCGATGGTGAAAATTACTCTTTTTTATCTACATTAGAAATAATGGGGTGCAGTATTCGACCCGTTTTATTAAGGTTTTACTATGAGTCAATCCGCATTCCCCGCCGAGACGAATGAAAAAAATGCACAAATGACAGCGAAGGAGGCATTTGAGCAAGCCATACAGCAATTGTTGCATTTAGCGCAAGCAGCAACGGCAGCCGGAGATGTGCCTCATGCAATAGCGAACTACAAATTAATTTTGGACAATGCGCCAGAGCGGCCAGATGCAAATTTTGGGCTGGGGAAATTACTGGCTGTATCAGATTCTCCTGATACAGCGCTCATTTATCTGGAAACCGCAATCCAAGGGGCGCCACAGTGCGAAGAATACTGGGAGGCCTATATAGCAGTGCTGAATTTATTTGGCGATACAGAAATAGTACGTCAGGCCATGGAGTTGCGCGCAACGGTCTTTCATTCTGCCGTACCTGCACAAAAAGAACAGGAAGCGCTTGCCCTTGTTGAGCTTGCTCCTCCTGCGAAAGAAAGCACACAAGCCAAAACCTCTGCTGCGGCTACCGCTGCAGAAATGAGCAAACTGTCTTCATTATATGATAGGGGCAATTTTCAGGATGTAGAGCGTCTTGCACGCAAGCTGATACAGAAAAATGCTCCCAATGGCATTGTCTGGCGATTTTTGGGATTGGCTTTATTGAACTCGTCTCGCTTCGACGATGCTGAGCAAGCCATGTTGAAATCGCTGGAGCTATTGCCGGATGATGCCGTGGCGCACTTTAATTTTGCACTGGTGTCCGGCAAGAATAACAAGTTAACCATAGCCGAAGCCCATTACAGGAAGGCTCTGGAAATCGATGACAAGATGCTGGCTGCTTATAATAATTTGGCTAACCTGTTGCGGGTAGCGGGAAAGTTGATTGAGTCAGAAAGCTTTGTGCGCAAGTTGTTGGTACTTGCCCCCGATTTTGCCTTTGCCCACATTAATCTGGTCGGGATATTGCGGCAAAGAAAAATGCTTCCCCAGGCCCTGGAACTGGCGAAGCAGGCTGTGTCAAGATTTCCTGCCATGGCGGAGGCGCATCATGCTCTTGGTTCTGTCTTGTCGTTGATGGGTCAGGATGATCAAGCTTTGCCTTATTTGTTGCGCGCCATAGAGTTAAATCCCAAATTAGCCGACGCCTATAATAATGTAGGCAGTATTTACCTGGATAAAAAAGATTTTGTAGTTGCCAGGCCGTATTTTGAAAAAGCGCTAGAGAACGATCCCAAATTAAGTAATGCCCATCGCTGTCTTGGGCAAATCAGCATCTCGCTGGATTCTGAAATTGACATGGCAGAGCAACATTTTCGTCGCGCCATTCAGTATGGAAAGAACGAGAGCGAGGCTAATACTTGTCTGCTATTTTGTTTAAGTGAAACTGGCAAGCTAAACCCGCAGGAGTTATTTCAGGAGCATTTAAATTACAGTGCGAGATTTGAGTCTCCCTTGATACCAGGTTGGCCCAAGCATGCCAATGTGAAACAAAAAGACCGTGTGTTGAGAGTCGGCTTTGTATCTGGAGATTTTCATAATCACGCGGTGGCCACTTTTGCTATTCCCGTTCTTGACTATTTGTCCCGCTTTGCTACGTTGGACTTATATGCTTACGATAACAATGATGTCGAGGATGAAGTAAGCAAAGAGTTACGTACTTATTTCAAGCATTGGCGAAAAATACACAAAAGTGATGATGAGAACGTCGTTGGGCAAATTCTGGGCGACCAGATAGACATTCTGTGCGACCTGTCCGGACATACCGCAAAAAACAGGCTGATGGTGTTTGCGCATAAGCCAGCCCCCATTCAATTTAGCTGGATTGGCTATCCGGGAACGACCGGCTTGCAGGCCATGGATTACTACATAGGTGACCAGTTCTACCTGCCACCTGGTCAATTCGATCATTTGTTTACTGAAAAAATTGCCAATTTGCCTTGCGCAGCACCGTTCTTGCCCAGCCCCTTGGCACCAGAAGTACAAGCACTGCCAGCAATGAGCAAGGGCTATATCAGCTTTGGCAGCTTTAATCGCTTGAGTAAAATCAATACCCAGACCCTGGACGCGTGGTCTCAACTGCTTTCAGTGGTGGAGAATTCAAGAATTCTGATCGGGGCTATGCCCACCGGATTTGATACGTCCGCTCTCATTTCAGCCTTTGCAGCAAATGGAATATCTTTTGAACGCATTAGTTTTTATGGACGGACCAGTGTTGAGGAATATCTGAATCTCTACAACAAAATAGATATTTGCCTGGATTCATTCCCATTCAATGGCGGAACCACGACGCATCATGGCCTGTGGATGGGGGTGCCGACTTTATCTATAGATGGAAATTTGTTAGCATCCAGAAGTGCTGCAGCGATTTTAGGACAGGTCGGTATGCAGGGTTTCCTGGCTAAGGATGTAGACGATTTTGTGGTGAGAGGTAAATACTGGTGTGATAATCTGGACAAGCTATCTGAAGTCAGAATGTCGCTGAGATCAGTTTGTCAGGATTCCATTAAATGCAAGCCAGAATTAATTGCCACTGCCTTACATCAGGCGATGCGCAAGATGTGGGCTAATTGGTGTGATGGTGAGAGGCCCGAAGCTTTCTCAATAAACAAGTCCAATCTTTAATGAATTAAAGCAGTTCTGGCGCACCCTTCCTGGAAAAGAATATGAAAAAAACGGACGGTAGTTCATCTATTTATGTCACGCAGCCAGTGCTGCCAGCTTTGGAAGAGTTCATGCCCTATCTGGAAAAGATCTGGGCAAATAAAATTCTGACGAATAGTGGCCCATTTCATCATGAGCTGGAACAGGCGCTTTGCGATTATCTAGGGGTAAAGCATCTCTGCTTGTTTGCCAATGCCACCATCGCCTTGATTACGGCGCTGCAATCCCTGCGTATCAATGGCGAGGTAATTACCACACCATATTCTTTTGTCGCAACTGCGCATTCGCTTTTATGGAATGGCATCAAACCGGTATTTGTTGACATTGATCCTGTCACTTTCAATCTGGATGCAGAAAAAATCGAAGCGGCTATCACACCGCAAACATCGGCCATCATGCCTGTCCATTGTTATGGCCGGCCTTGCGATGTTGACCGCATACAAAAAATTGCCGACAACTATGGACTAAAGCTGATTTACGACGCTGCCCATGCCTTTGGTGTGCAATATCATGGCAACAGCCTGCTCAATTTTGGCGATTTGTCGATACTGAGTTTTCATGCAACCAAGGTCTTCAATACCTTTGAGGGGGGCGCAATTGTCTGCCCTGATGCCAAAACCAAGCAGCACATCGATCATCTCAAGAACTTTGGATTTGTTGACGAAGTCACCGTAGTAGCACCGGGTATCAATGGAAAAATGAGCGAATTCAATGCTGCACTGGGTTTGCTGCAACTGAAAGGGATCGATGCGGTGCTGGATGCGCGCCAAAAAATCGCCGCACAGTATCGCTCCAGACTGGGAAATGTCACCGGTATCACTTGTGTGAAAGATATTGCAGACAGCAAGCCCAATCACTCTTATTTTCCTATTCTTGTGGAAGCTGACTATGGCATGTCGCGAGATGCCTTGTTCCAGAAACTGCGTGAGCATGAGATCTATGCACGCCGCTATTTCTATCCACTGATTAGTGACTTCCCCATGTACCGCGGCCTGGCTTCAGCTTCACATCAAAATTTGCCAGTTGCCCGGGACATCGCCAGCAAGGTCATTTGTTTACCGATTTATCCAGGATTGAGCGAAACAGAAGTGGACAGGATTGCTGATCTGGTTTCGCATTGATACTGGACTGGTGTGCTGAAGAGATGTTGAAAAATAAATGTTAGCGACAAATGCAATGAGCTTAAATAATAGACCACACGTGGTGCCTGAATCAGCTCAAAAAAAAGTTGCGATCATGCAGCCATATTTTTTTCCTTACATCGCTTACTTTCAATTGATCTCGGCGGTCGATATATTTGTTATTTACGACAATATCAAGTATACAAAAAAAGGCTGGATTAACAGGAATCGTATTTTGCAGGACGGTAGCGATAAACTGATTTCTTTGCCGCTGAAAACCGCATCGGATTATCTGGACGTTGTCGAGCGGGAGTTGGCAGATGGTTTTGATGCAAAAAAACTGCTCAATCAAATCAGGGCAGCTTATTTGCATGCGCCTTACTTTACGCAGGTTTTCCCCTTGATGGAAGTGATATTGCACTACCATGAGCATAATCTGTTCAGGTTCTTACATCACTCTATTGTGAAAATTTGTAGCTACCTGAATATATCGACAAAAATATTACCGTCCTCCAAACTGAATATTGATCATGAATTGAAAAGTCAGGAAAAAGTTCTGGCGATATGCCAGAGCGTAGGCGCTACGCATTATGTGAACGCGATCGGCGGCCAGGAATTGTATTCCAAAGCGGATTTTTTATCACGCAATATTGCTTTGCATTTCATTCAGTCAGAGTTGCGCGTATATCAACAATTTGGGGCAGAGTTCGTACCCTGGCTGTCTATCATTGATCTGATGATGTTCAATTCGGTCGATGAAATCAGCGATGATTTGAAAAATGGCTACACCTTGCTATGAAAGCGCTAATTGCATGATGAAATGGGAAAAGTTGGGGCAAATATTTGACCCCACTGAGCATCAGCTACCCAATAATTGTCAGTCTTTTGCACAAGCACCGCAAGTGCTATTGTTTGGGGATTTTGCCCGTATTTATTTTTCTACACGTAGACTCGATGAAAACAATGGCAAATATCTGAGCCATGTCGCTTACGTAGATATGGCGTTGAATTTCAAGGATGTCCTTGCTGTTTCCACCCATGAAGTGATTTCACTGGGAAAGCCGGGCTGTTTTGACGAACACGGTATTTTCCCTTTGAATGTTATGCGCCATGCAGGCCAGATCTATGGCTATATAGGTGGCGTCAACCGGCGTAGTTCGGTACCGGTAGATAGTGCCATAGGCATAGCTCTCAGTTATGATGAGGGGAAGACCTTCCAGCGGCTGGGTGATGGCCCGGTTTTGTCAGCTTCTTTGCACGAACCCTGTCTGATTGCTGACCCCTTTGTGCAAGTGTATGGTGGACATTTTCATATGTGGTATATCTTCGGCAAAGGCTGGCAGCATTTTGATGCGCAAGCCGAACACGACAGGGTGTACAAGATTGGTCATGCAATTTCTGCAGATGGCATAGACTGGAAAAAAAATGACGGGCGAGAGATCATCGCATCCAGATTAGGTCCAGATGAATGCCAGGCACTGCCAACTGTCATAGAAATAGCTGGCGTTTACCATATGTTTTTTTGTTATCGTGAAGCCAGTGATTTTCGTCATAATCGCGAACGCTCTTATCGCATTGGTCATGCCAGTTCTACAGATTTGCAGAACTGGCAGCGTGACGATAATGAACTGAGCCTGGGTTTATCTGATGCTGGCTGGGATTCGGGCATGACTTGCTATCCGCACGTGTTTGCCTGCCAGGGCCAGATTTACTTGCTCTATAACGGCAATGAATTTGGCCGCCATGGCTTCGGATTAGCCAGATTACTGATGTAGATCAAAAATCCCATACAGGATCAGCATCATGGACATGTAATTGCGCTGCCGCAGGTATAGTTTCATGTCTGGCGCAATCTCCTTGAGCAAGATGGGCAGGCGGTAAAAGTCTTCTTTCTTGTGTAGCCGGACGACGATATTTGGCCTGTACTTGTAAATACTCAGGCGTGCGCCGCTCAGTGCATTATATTCAGCGCCATTAATGTCAAGTTTGATAAGGCTGACCCCGCTGCCCAATTGCTGCAAAATCGCATCTATCTTGTCCACCTGGATTTTGCTAGCTCCAGTCTCACTGATTTCATTATCGATGTGCATGGCTTTGGTCGTGAAGCGCAATACGGTTTTCTCATGCCAGGCACCGACTTTAATGGCTGTTACTCTGGGGATATGCAGATCAGCCACGGTTTGTTGTAATTCCAAAAAATTCTTATCGCCCGGTTCCAGCGATATGATTTTGTCATAAGCGCCATGTTTGATCTCGTGAAATTCCTTGATGGTGTCACCAGTAAAACCGCCCACATCAAGAAAACTTTCATGATCGCCAGGTGAAAATTCCGAGCTGGGGAAATAGAGATTATCCAGCCTGACCCAGGGAGCAATATTAGCGAGATTTTCACTGATCTTGGTGTTGATGGCAGCGACATAGGTTTGCCGGGATAATTCATCTTCAAACAAACCATATGCCTCGTCAAAATTATCGCTATTTTGTATGACAAATTGCCTGTCCATGAACGCCTGCGGCATATTCAAATAGTCAGGAATATCAATCACATGGATATCACTGGCACCAAGTCGCCTGAGTTTTTCAAGCATGGGCGGGTAATTGGTAATGCCGACGATAATGTGGCAGTTTCCTAATTGCGCTGTGTAATCCTCGGTACTGACGACGGACAGATCGGCAAATGCCTGCTGCGCCAGATATTCTGCATCTACCATTGCTGCCTGGATTTTGATGTCATTCAATTCAAGAAAGCGCTTCAGTACATAGGCATAGACACCTGCGCCATAGATGATGACGGGCTTGCTACTGGCTTTTAGCTGAGCCAGTAATACTCTTTGCTGATTTGGTTCATCCAGCAATTTCTCAATGATAGTCATGGTTCATCTTCCGAAATCAGTTCTGCAACACCAAAACCTTCCTTGCCGAAGGAATTGCCACAATAGAACATGAAAATGCGGCCATCGATTTCCTTGATGTTCGGGTAGCAAATCATTTGCGCATCCCAGCCGCTGTCCGAGGTGGATATGCCAGCTTGTGCATCTCCTCTTATCCAGGTTTTCAGATCGGTCGAAGAAGCATAGCCCATACGGTAAGCGCCACCCGAAGTGGATGGATGGCGCCAGGCGAAAACGGCATGCCATTTACCATTCAGGAAAAAGGGCGAAAAAATATCCTGGCATTCATCTTCACTCAGGCGTGGAACCACGGGCTGGCCATCATGCTGCCAATTGATACCATCTGAGGATGTTGCCAGTGCTACCTGGTAGACGGGTTCATGCTTTCCTTCAGTAAATAACCATTTTTTGCCACTCAGATACCACATATACCATTCATCCCCAACTTTCAAGACGCTGGGGCCGGTGACAAAATAAGCTTCTTTAAGGCTCAATCCCAGGACGGGACCCTGGCCCAGTTTGCCAAAGCTGGTGCCGCCATCTTTGCTGGTCGCCAAGCCGATAGCCAGGGTGTACGGGACAGAAGACATCCGCGTCCAGCCTGTGTAATAGGCATGAATACTATCACCCGTTTTGATAAAGCTGCTGGGCATGATGCCAAATTCGTCGAATGCGCCAGAGCCGCCCAAAGCTAGTAATGGAGATTCTGCAATCGCTACGACTTTTGACAAGTCACGACGGTCAAGATCGACATAACCGGGATAGGACACATATTTTAGGTCGGAGTCTGGCCTGGGCCGGGATGCGATGAAAACCCGGACGGTGCTTTCATTCAAAATGAAGGCGGTCGGGCATTGTGCATATTCTTGCATCCATGGACGCGGCTGGCTGGCGCAGGGATTGAATATCTGACCCAGTTTTTTCCATTTCAGCATGCCATTAATCCTTTTTTTGCCCGTTTCCCATGGCGGGCAAGGACGTCATCCTGAGGAAAGTAGGGCTGTCGAGCCTGAATTTTTCTGTGCCTGCAGCGATGAATACACTTTTGTCTGCAGTGTTTTTCAGTATCAGGCTTGCTCCACCTAGCAGGTTATCAGCACCAACCGTGATTTCACCACCTAAAGTCGCGTTTAGGCCGACGAAGCAGCGCTCTCCCAGAGTCGTGCTGCCACCTATGGTGACACCGGCGGCAATCCAGCAATCGTCCTTGATGGTGGAGTGATGCCCAATCAGTGAATTGTTCCAGATAAAGACATCATTACCTATGCTGGCACCAGGCTGTATGCCGACACCGTCAAGAATGACGCAATTTTCACCTATATCAAGCCAGTGCCCATGATCTGCTTTGGGGCTGACATAACTGACCAAGTGATATCCACGGGCTTTAGCCTCAGCACATTTCTGCTGACGGCTGGCATTCAGATTTTGATAACCCATCGCAATAATCAGATCTACCGTCTCTGGTGGATATGTTTTTTCCAGGTCTTCAAATGCGATGACAGGCAAGCCTTGATGCGTACCCTTGTCTATGCTTGCCTGATCCAGCCACTGTCTGTCGCAAGCAAATGCCAGAACCTGGAAGCTCTGATCACGTACTATGTGTTGATAGACGACATCAGAAATTTTGCCTAAACCAAAAATCACTATGGGTTTCATGTTTTTCATAAGAGAGCCTGCTGGTCTTCAGGTCGATTTCGAGAGATTTTCTCACTATACTGTATAAGCTTTTTATTATCTTTTGATTGCATAAAAGAATGATTTGAAACTGCGCTATTTTCTGCTCAGGCTGGTCATTTCCCTCAAAATCGTTGTTATAAAACATCTGGATAGGCTTGCAGCGCTTGATTATGAGAAATAAGTGGGTCTTCCCCTTGAATTCGGGGCTAAGAAATTGCTTAAATGCACATACACTGTGGCATAAGCCTATTTAACACTACACTTGGAGCGAATATGCGTTTTGGCGAAGAGAATTTCTATGTTGATCCCATCACACTGGAGCCCCTGGTTTTGTCAAATGAGGTCAAGGATGAGACTGGAATAGTGTCGGGTACACTGAGCAGCGCCTCAGGCAATCGTTTTGATATCGTCAATGGCGTCCCCAATTTTGTCTACCCCTTTGAATTGCCTGTGGCAGATAAAAAAGCCTTGCAGCAATATGAAGACAGGGCAGATGCGTATGACCGTTTCTTGCCTCTGACTTTCAGTACCTATGGTGAAGACGAGCAAGTGGTACGTAATGCCATGGTCGACAAGCTCAATCTCACGCCTGACAGTATCGTGCTGGAAACTGGCGCAGGTACGGGGCGTGATTCTGAGATCATCGCTAAAAGGCTGGGGCCGGATGGCAAATTGTATATCCAGGACCTGTCACCTTCATTTTTGAACAAGAATCTTGAGCGCATGCATGGCGTGGATAGCCATGTCGAACCTGCTCTCGCCAACGGCTACTATCTGCCGTTTGCCGATAACAGCTTTGATGCCTGTTTCCATTTTGGCGGCATCAATGCATTTGGTGATATCAAGCGGGCCTTTTCTGAAATGGCCAGGGTCACCAAACCTGGGGGCAAGGTGGTGGTTGGTGATGAAAGCATGCCGCCCTGGCTGAGAGAAACCGAGTTTGGCAAGATATTGATGAATTCAAATCCTGAATTTGTCTACACACTGCCGCTGGACAAGTTGCCAGTCGAAGCGCGCAAAACCCGCCTGGAATGGATCATAGGCGGGGTATTTTATTTGATCGACTTTGTCGTGGGAGAAGGCGAACCAGGCGCTGACCTTGATTTCGACATCCCCGGTGCACGTGGCGGCACTCACAGAACCCGTCTGTATGGACAACTTGAAGGCGTGAGCGCAGAAGCCAAACGTATGGCTTATGAGGCGCGCGCAAAAACTGGCAAAAGCATGCATCAATGGCTGGACGAAGTAGTGCGCGAAGCAGCCAGGCGCGACCTAGGTCGGAAAGACTGAACGGACCCCGGCCATGGACAATGCTAAACAAGGCGATGTGACTCTGATATTCCCGGCAGTAGACCAGTCGGCACTGGATTATCTGACTGCAGCACAGCACCGTGCAGAAAGCACCTTGTGTGCAGCCTCGGTAAAGAGTGATCTGCTGGCCAGTCATGGCGCTGATGTATTGCATTTGCCCTCAATTTACGCTGTGGACTTTAGCCATCACTTCCTGAATTTGCTGCAAACTTATGCTGTGCGGCGATTGTATAGCCCAGTGTCCAGTGTCTATGACTTCATGCAGCGTTTTATCCATACCCATCAACTGCAAATAGAAATGGTCGGACAATCACCGATACGGCAACAGGTGCAGCAGCACCGACAGTTGATGGTACGAGCCAATCGCTTATTGGAATTTGTCGAATTGTGTGCAGCTGGAAACCAGGCTTTATCTTTAATCGAAGTGGCTGGGGTGTTGCGGCAGGTGAGCTTGATTTATGGCGAATCCAATGACGACAAGCTGGCTGCACTGATGGGGATTGCCTCTACCGTTGTGGACGGCGATGTCATAGAGATAGGTTCCTTGATGGGACGCTCTGCTTTTGTCTTGTCTTACCTGGCAATGAAATACAATATAGGCCCACTCTTGACTGTGGACCCCTGGGGGCGGGAGCAGGCAATACAAACCGACTCGACTACCTCATTCCAGGCACTGGTAGATGACTGGGATTTCAAGGTTTTGAGTGAGGGCTTTTATGTCAATATGGTGCCATTTAACCGGGGCCAGCATGCGCATTTGCAATTGCCATCGGTCACCGCCTTTACAGAATATGCAAACAAGAGAGATTTTTCATCACCATCCAATGCACCAGTCAATTTTTCAGGAAAGATTTCGCTGATACATATAGATGGTAACCATGACTTTGCGCGAGTACAAGAAGATTGCGCGCATTGGCTAACTTTATTAAAGCCTGGTGCGTGGCTGATACTCGATGATTACATCTGGGCACACGGTGATGGCCCGTACCGTATTGGCAACCAGTTATTGGTGGATAGAGCAAAAGACATCGCTTTATCATTCGTCTGTGGCAAGGCCTTATTTGTACAATTTAATTGATGCTTTCCGTGGCATTAAATTTCGCAGCAAAAGTAAAAATAGATATGACGATAGAAAAAATATTCTCTGAAGTTTTCGGTATGCCAGAATCCAGCATTGTCGATACCTTGATATTGACCGAGATAGGGAGTTGGGATTCTCTGGCGCACATGATTTTGATCACTCGCCTTGAGGATACTTACCAGGTCCAGTTTAGCGGTGACCAGATTGCCGACATGAAGTCAGTTGGTGATGCGCGTAAAGCCTTGCTGGCGCAAGGTGCAAATATATGAAGGTTACAGGCACCAATGTACTTGTTACAGGCGGTGGGCGTGGTATAGGCCGGTATCTGGTTGAACAGCTTGATGAGGCAGGTGCCAATGTATTTGTGCTTGAATACGATGAAAACCTATGTGAGGAATTGAATCAGCTTGCTTCTGGCCGTGTTCGCGCCGTGCAGTGTGATGTGGCGAATGCTGATGCCGTTGATATCGCCATACAGACAGTGACAGAAACGGGCTTTGATATTGATGTCCTCATCAATAATGCAGGCATTATTCATAGTGAACCGCTGGTGAATATGCTGTCACGGACCGAGCGTACGCATTCACGCGATAATTGGCGCAAAGTCATGGCGACAGATCTTGATTCTGTATTTTTTGTGACTAGCCGTGTGGTCGACCACATGCTGGCCAAGCGCAAAAAAGGTGTGGTGATTTCCATTAGTTCTATTGCTGCCAATGGCAACGCTGGTCAGTCGGCCTATTCTGCTGCCAAGGCAGGGGTCAATGCGCTGACGCATACCTGGGCCAAGGAATTGGGGCCGTTGGGCCTGCGCTTTATCGCAATTGCTCCTGGATTTATCGATACACCGTCCACCCGTGCAGCATTAAGCGAAACCATGCTGGCGAAATTGCAACAGCAAGTGCCTTTGCGGCGTCTTGGTGGCATGCAAGCTGTTTCTCAAGCAGTCCACTACGCAATAGAAAACGATTACCTGACAGGCAGCATACTTGAAGTAGATGGCGGCCTGGTGCTTTAATTTGTCCTTGCTTGGCATATGACTTATATCTCAAATCTGGCTCTGGCTTTTAATGACATAGCCTGTCGCTTTGCTAACAGGCGAGCACTGTATTATGCGGCCGCTGACGAGGCGATCAGCTATCGCAGTCTGAACGACAAGGCTGAACAACTGGCGCGCGCTCTTCATGCGCAAGGCTTGCGGCAGGGGCAGGTAGTAGCCTTGTTCAATGACAAGTCAGCCGATGCATTTGCCTGCATGCTGGCTTGCTTGCGACTGGGTTTGATTTATACCAATCTTGACCCCGCCAGCCCCTGGGAACGTTTGCGCAAAATCCTGCGCACTTGCGAACCAGCATTGTTGGTCAACAGTTTTTCGGATTTGCCATTCACTGATGCGCAATTTGAGGAAGTCAACGTCCGACACATAAGCCTGGCTGAATTGCAGGTGTCTGCCAGGGATGGTGAACTGCCTGACTGCCGGACAGTGTCGGGCAGCTCACCTGCCTATATCATGTTCACCTCAGGTTCCACCGGCTCGCCCAAAGGCGCTGTGATGTCTCACGCAAATCTATTGTGGTTCATACAGTGGGCGCGGGACAGGTTCAATGTGACTGAGCAGGACGTGCTGACCAATGTGAATCCCAGCTATTTTGATAATTCCGTTTTCGATTTTTATATCGCTTTGTTTTCCGGCGCAACCTTGCTGCCATTCACGGTAAAGCAAGTGCATGACACCCGTGCACTGGTGCGCTTGCTGAATCAGTCGGCTTGTACTATCTGGTTTTCTGTACCATCCATGCTGGTGTATTTATTGACGACGCGTGCTTTGAGCAAAACTGATTTGCCCAATATACGAAAAATCATTTTCGGTGGAGAGGGTTTCCCGAAGCCCAAACTTAAGCAACTGTTTGATCTGTTTGCTGACCGGGCCGAGCTGGAAAATGTGTATGGTCCGACCGAATGTACTTGCATCTGTTCTGCTTATCAGGTCCAGGCTACAGATTTTGATGATATGAACGGTCTTGCCCCTTTGGGTAAGCTGGCTCAAAATTTTGATTACGAGATATTGGCGTTGGATGAACAAAATCCAGACAAAGGCGAATTGTTCTTGCGCGGGCCTCAAGTTGGTCTGGCTTATTACGCTGATGTCCAGCGTAGTGAGCTGGCCTTCGTGCAAAACCCTTTGCATACACGCTATACCGATGTGGGTTACCGTACTGGTGACATCGTCATGCGCGATGCTGAAGGTAATTTGCATTTCCAGGGCAGGGCAGATTTCCAGATCAAGCACATGGGATATCGCATAGAACTCGAAGAGATCGAAGCTGCAATCAATACTCTGGGCGAAGTGACTGAATGTGCAGTGATTTACAAAAAATTTGATAACGGCCTGGGGCAGATCATTGCCTATGCCGCCGTCAATGTAAAGAGCCAGTCAGCGGATCTGCTTGTCAGGGTTGCCGCTATAGTGCCTGCCTATATGGTGCCCAGACATCTGTGCTTTCTGGATAGCTTGCCAAAAAATGCCAATGGCAAAATTGACAGAGTAAAGTTGAGTGAATTTGAAGTCAAAAATTGAGATTCTTGCGTCCTTACGGGGTCTGGAGCAGACCTGTCGTAAAATGTCGGAAATTTATAGTAAGGAGCAATACGCATGAAAGCGGTAATTCTGGCTGGTGGACTGGGAACGCGGATTTCTGAAGAAACCCATCTCAAACCCAAGCCCATGGTAGAAATAGGCGGGCGTCCCATACTCTGGCATATCATGAAGTCGTATTCTGCTCACGGCGTGAATGACTTTGTGATTTGTTGCGGCTATAAGGGCTATCTGATTAAAGAGTATTTCGCCAACTATTTTCTGCACATGTCGGACGTGACCATAGACATGCAAAAGAACCACATGGAAGTTCATGAGCGCCATGCCGAACCCTGGAAAGTCACCCTGGTAGATACTGGCGAAGAGACCATGACGGGCGGGCGACTCAAAAGAGTCGCACCTTATATTCAGGACGAAGAAGCGTTTTGTTTTACCTACGGTGATGGTGTATCGGATGTGGATATTACAGCATCAATCAATTTCCACCGCAATCATGGCAAACTCGCTACCGTTACGGCAGTTTTGCCGCCGGGCCGATATGGGGTATTGCAGCGTAATGGTGACGAAGTCCTGGGTTTCGTTGAAAAACCCAGGGGCGATGGAGGCTGGATTAATGGTGGATTCTTTGTCTTGTCACCCAAGGTGCTTGATCTTATTGATCACGATGGTATCACTTGGGAGCAGGGACCTTTGACTGAACTGGCGAGCGGACAGCAATTAATGGCATTTGAACATGCCGGATTCTGGCAGCCCATGGATACTTTGCGCGAGAAAAACCTGCTGGAAGAATTGTGGCAATCCGGCAGTGCGCCCTGGCGGAAATGGTAGACCGTATGCAGATGGACACCGATTTTTGGCGTGGCCGCAGGGTATTGCTGACGGGTCATACTGGTTTTAAAGGCGCCTGGTTATCTTTCTTGCTCAAAAATCTTGGCGCAGAGCTGACAGGATTATCCCTAGCACCAAATACTACGCCCAGCCTGTTTGCTGCATTGAAGCTGGATCAGGAGATGCGCAGCCATATTGGCGACATCAGGGATGCTGCCCTGGTCAGGCAGGTTGTGCAAGCTTGTCAGCCCGAGGTGGTTCTGCATCTGGCTGCACAAGCCCTGGTCAGGCCGAGTTACCGTGAACCACTGGCAACATTCGCGACCAATATCATGGGTAGTGCCCATGTATTGGAGGCTTTACGCGGACAGGACAGTGCCAGGGTCGCCGTGATGGTGACAACGGATAAAGTTTACCGCAATCTTGAGCAACCAGATCCCTATCCTGAAACTGCAGAATTGGGTGGCCATGATCCTTATAGCGCCAGCAAGGCGGCTTCAGAATTGTTGATTGCCAGCTATCGCGATTCATTTTTGGCAGAACAAGGATTGACGGTGGCTGTTGCCCGGGCTGGCAATGTGATTGGCGGTGGCGACTGGTCTGAGGACAGGCTGCTGCCAGACGCGATACGCGCATGGGAAAGTGGTCAGACTCTGCAAGTACGGCGACCACAATCAGTGCGCCCCTGGCAGCATGTGCTGGAGCCTTTGGCTGCCTATCTGTCACTGGCGCAAGCCGGGTATCAAAATGCCCATCTAGCCCAGGCCTGGAATTTTGGCCCCGATGGTGCTGCAACAGTGCGTGAAGTGGTGGACTTGGCCAGGCAAGAGTTTGGCCGTGGCGATGTCGATTTTGCCGTCAATGTTGAAGGTGTACACGAGGCTGGATTATTGTCACTCGATGCCAGCAAGGCCAGGGAACAATTATCTATAGAGCCGCGCTGGGATTTATCCGTAGCGGTATCGCGCAGTGTGCGCTGGTATGCAGACTTTTTGGCCGGCACGTCTGCACATGAACTGTGTCAGCGCGACATTGATGCTTACTTTTGAAGCTAATGCAAAGATTTTTGATGAAATACCATGTCTGAACGCTTCGACTTAATACCAACGCCACTCGCAGACTTGCATGTCTTGAAACGCAAACCTTTGGGTGATGAACGTGGTTATCTGGAACGCATGTTTTGCGCCGATGAGTTGGCGCAATTCGGATGGGTGCAAGCCATTAGACAAATTAATCGTACCTTGACCGTAAAAAAAGGCACGTTCCGTGGCTTGCATATGCAGCGCTCCCCCTATGCCGAGATGAAGCTGATTACCTGCCTCAAAGGTGAGGTATGGGATGTAGCTGTTGATGTTAGAAAAAATTCACTTACTTTCTTGCAATGGTATGCTGTCATCTTGTCGGCAGAAAATAAGTGCAGTTACTTGTTACCTGAAGGCTTTGCGCATGGATTTCAAACTCTTACCGACGATGTTGAAATGATGTACTGCCATAGTCAACGCTATATGCCTACACATGAGCTGGGCTTGAACATATTGGATGAGAAATTGAGAATCAATCTGCCTTTGGCAATATCTGAAATATCCGGGAAAGATCGTGCCTTCCCTATGCTTGACAATGAGTTTGATGGAGTAAGCGTATGAAATGCCGGCATTGTGATCATGAGCTGACAAAACCGTTTCTTGATCTTGGTAGTGCGCCACCTTCAAATGCTTATTTGCGCACCGATACGCTGGAGAATCCGGAAGTCTGGCTACCTTTGAAGTTGATGGTTTGCGATGCTTGCTGGCTGGCTCAGACTCTGGATTTTACTGGTCGCGAAAACCTGTTTGATGCAGATTATGCATACTTCAGTTCGTTTTCTTCAAGCTGGTTGAAGCATGCTGAGCAATTCGTGGTAGCCATGCGACAAGAATTGGCTTTGAACGAACATAGCCTGGTAGTAGAAGTGGCTGCCAATGATGGTTACCTATTGCAGTATGTGAAAGCAGCAGGCATTCCTTGTTTAGGAGTGGAGCCTACCACCAGTACGGCCAACGCTGCACGTGCCAAGGGCATTCCTGTCATTGAAAATTTTTTTGGTACCAATCTCGCGCAAGAGTTAAAGGCAAATCAGCAATCTGCTGATCTCACCGTTGCCAATAATGTGCTGGCACATGTACCTGATATTAATGACTTTGTTGCTGGCTTTTCAGCCTTGCTTAAGCCTCAGGGGGTGGCGAGTTTTGAATTTCCGCATTTACTGAATATGGTGCAGGAGAATCAATTCGATACGGCCTACCACGAGCATTACTCTTACCTTTCTTTGCATGCAGTTCAGGCTATTTTTGAAAAAAATGGTCTGCAGGTTTTTGATGTGCAGGAATGGCCTACTCATGGCGGCAGCTTGCGTGTTCTTGCGCAGCGTAGCGATACAGGACTGCGCAACCAGAGCGATAGCGTCGTCGCCATGCTGAAAAAAGAGAGCGCGGCAGGAATTACAGATGTCTCTTTTTATCAAAGCGCGCAAAAACAGGCGGAAAAAGCCAAATTTGAACTGCTGGAATTTTTATTGAATTGCAAGAAGGAGGAGAAGACGGTGGTGGGCTACGGAGCAGCAGCAAAGGGTAACACTTTGCTCAATTTTTCCGGCATCAGACCCGACCTTTTAACCTATGTTGTCGACATTAATGTTCATAAGCAAGGCAAATATATGCCGGGTAGCCGTATACCTATTTTGACTGACGCTGAAATTGCTGCAGACAAGCCGGACTATGTCTTGATCTTGCCTTGGAATTTACGCCAGGAAATCGAGGGGCAATTAAGCTATATCCGAGCATGGGGTGGAAAGTTTGTTACTGCCATCCCCACGCTGTCTATTTTTTAGTTGCCGGTGGACTTAGCTGGCCTTGATAACCCGGTTTTTCCCGGATTGCTTGGCTTCATACATGGCTTTGTCCGCACGTTTGATGGTGGCATCCTGAGCTTCGTGCGGATTGCGCAAGGCGACGCCAGCACTAAATGTGATGAATAGTCTTTGCTCGTTTGCTGTAAAGAAATGCTTGGTTAGTTCTCTCTGTACACGCATCATTGCCTGGGCCGCTTCATCTAGTTGCGTCTCGGGCATAATGATGACAAATTCCTCGCCGCCATAACGGGCCACTACGTCAATGGACCTCAAAGTTTGCTTGACGATGCGCACCAGATGCACCAGGGCTTCATCACCCGCTGCATGGCCATGGGTGTCATTGAGCTTCTTGAAATTATCCAGATCCAGCAGAGCGACGCATAGTGGAGTATTGCGACGGTCTGCACGATCGGCTTCGCGTTCAAATACGTCATCCATGCCACGGCGGTTCAAGCTGCCAGTGAGCTGATCTTCCCTGACCAGTTCGCTCATATGGGCAAGCTTGTTTTCCAGTTCCTTGATGCGCGCTTCTGCTTCGCTGACTTCTTTTTGTGCGGCGACTATCATGTCGCGTGAACGCAGGGTTTCTGACTGTACCTCTTTGGTTTCACTGAGTATGCTGGCAATCAAGGCACTGACTTCAGAGACCTCCTTGGCAGAGCTCAATTGCTGTGAATAAGCTCCCATTTTGTTCTGATAAGCACCAGTGCTATCTGCCATGGCATTTAATCTGTCGATAAACGCTGTCATCATGTTTTTGACAGAGGTTTTCGATTCGGCAATGCTGTTTTTCAGTACGCCTTGTTTGTAGATGACATCCTTCAGGCTACGCGTGGCTTCTTGCAGTGCGCGGTGATCAATCGGACCAGCAATCAAATTTTGTACGACTTCAATTTGGCCACGCAGCCAGTTATCATTGTCCAGCAAATCATGGATATTGGTCAGCAGCAGATCAAACAAGCGTAGCAGCAATTCCTGCTGTTCGGCACTATCCCCGCTTTGTAATTCAATTTGAAAGCATAATTGCTTGAGGCGGCCAGCAATTTGGTTAAGTTCCGCTTCATTGACTGCTGTTTTCACCGACATGCCCAGGCTTTCTGATTCACCAGCAAGCTGCGGTGTCGGCTTCAGCAAAGAAGTGAGGGCGAGAGTCAAAGTCCGGTACAGCAGATCCTTGAGTATGCGCAGGCGTGGGTCTTCAACCGGACCATCATCAACCAGGGAGATATTTTTACTGCTGACAGGCGCGGGCACTGGATCGTCAACCAGGCTGATATTGTTGCTCGGTGCTACTGGCGGTGCCGTAATACGCTCTGCCAGTAGTGTCAACCCGCGGCCATAGTCTTGCCAGTTGCCAGTCTTGATCGCGCGGCTGAAGCGTTGACCAAAGCTGGACATGTCACCAGTCGAAAGTTGTAGATTGTTGGCAAAATTGGCCAGTAAAATTTCTGCTTCTGAAATTTGTGGTGTTGTTTCTGGTGGAGGCGTGGCCTCTACCGGCGCGTCCGGGACGCCAGCGATGTCATTATAAAGCTTGCGATAGGCTTCTGGCGTTGGCGCAATTCTCTGTATCGCCAATTGTCGGAATGTCTCGCGTGCAATGTCAGTAGGGCTTTTGAATTGCGTATTATTTGGAGTTTTTGACATTTTGCTTTGCCAATGACCTTGCTAACAAGAGTATTGCTGACGACATCAATGTTGCCGTTTAATCTACAAGCTGATTTTTAATGGCGTAGTGCGTTAATTCAGCATTGTGCCGCAATTTCATCTTCAATAGAATTCTGGAGCGGTATTCGCTGATGGTTTTTACAGAAAGTGACAATTCTTTTGCAATATCGCTGACAGACTTTCCCGATGCGATCAAGGTCATGGTCTGGAACTCACGGTCAGACAGGGTTTTGTGCAGCGCATCTTCATGTTCTTGATTCAGGTTATTGGCCAGTTCTTGCGCAAGTTGCGTGCTGATGTATTTCAATCCGCGGGCTACCTGGCGTATGGCGTCCAAAATCTGCGTACTGCTGCATTGCTTGTTCAGAAAGCCAGAAGCACCTGCCTTCAGCGCACGTACGGCATATTGATCTTCTCTGTGTATAGAAAACATAAGTATAGCTAAACCCGGCTTCTCAGATTTGATTTGCTTTAATACTTCAATGCCGTTTTTGTCTGGCAAGGCAATATCGAGAAGCATGACTTCGAAATCGAGTTGGCGGCTCAGACGTATTGCTTCTAATCCAGCCTCTGCTTCTGCAATAACGGCGATATCTGTTGTGGTTGAGATAATGCTTTTTATCCCCTCCCTGACGACGGCATGATCATCGACGATGAGTACATTAATTGATGCTTTTTCTGTCATGCAAAATCCATTTTCTTAATCAGTCGACCTGACATTAGCTAGCAAGCTATCAATAGTGGTATTGAACGCTAATGGCAAGCACAGTATTCGTCTATTTTATAAGCTAAGTGTGGGCTTTCGGTGCCACAAAGAAAATTATTTTGGTCAACTCCATTACAATGTAGAAATGAGCAAAGCATTTATCAAAGAACCAGATTCTGACGACGAAGAGGAATTCGGCGCGCCAGCTATTCCTGCCGGTGTTAAAAACTATATGACGCCCCAGGGGCATCAGCGCATGAAGGATGAGTTTTTGCAACTCATGGATGTAGAGCGTCCAGAGGTCGTTAACATCGTCCACTGGGCCGCCTCTAATGGCGACCGTTCAGAAAATGGGGACTATATCTACGGTAAGAAGCGCTTGCGCGAGATCGACAGGCGCATCCGTTTTTTGACCAAGCGCCTTGATCTTGCAGAAGTATTTGACCCGCGCATACACCATGGGTCTGAGCAGATTTATTTTGGGGCTACTGTCACTTATGAAAATCAGCATGGTGAAATGCATACCGTCACTATTGTTGGCGTAGATGAATTTGATCCCCTGCAAGGCAAGATCAGCTGGATTTCCCCTGTCGCCAGAGCACTCATCAAGGCCAGGGTTGACGATACAGTGACGCTGCGGACGCCAGGAGGAATCGAGGAGTTGACCATACTTGAGGTCAATTATCCGGCATAAGATTTCTAATTTCCCGATTAATCCCATGTCCATTGCTTATTCCAAACTCAATCATCCCTTGCGCGTGCCGCTGGCGGCAGAAGTCCATTCCAGACCCTCGTTGCGGCTGCATGCCCCTGAGACATTAACACATCTGGCCATTTTTGCCCGGAGCGATGCCCATCTCGGTGGTGATAATCTGCTGACGCAGCAAGTCATACTGGGTGATTTTTGCCGGCACTTTGCCGTCGCCAGTCCCTCAGGGGATGCCAAGTATTTTTTCCATGATTTTGGTCGTTTCCGCCTTAAATGGGAATGCCATACAGAATTTGCCACCTATACCTTTGTAGAAAACCAGGCCGAGCAGCAAAACGAGGTCTCGCCAGAAATCGAGTTGGCGCAGGTGTTTGCGAATGCACCAATTCGTCATTTGCCGCAACAATGGTTGTTTGAGTTGCAAGAAAAAGTCATGGTGGCGACCCATGTGGCACTTATTCCTGCCGCACAGGCATTTAATCCTCCTTTGCCGGTAAAGCAGATATTTGAGGGTGGAGTGGTGGTGGGGTGTGAAGTTTTGAGTCGTGGCGAAGTATGGACTGATTTCCTGATCCAGGCTGACGGTTTCAGCCGCTTCGTCGTCAAGGACAATGGCTTTCTGGATCAGCAAGCCGGTCGTACTGTGCAGCGACTACTGGAGATAGAAACATATCGAATGATGGCCTTGCTGGGCCTGCCGCATGCGCAAAATGCTTCTCCCGTGTTGAATGACATAGAAAGTGAACTGGTTACCCTGACTGCAGCCATGACCATGACAGCTAATTGTCACGGTGAGGTTAATTCCACCGATGCTGAGCAAAGCTTGTTGCGGCAAATTATAGACCTGGCCGCCCGTACTGAAAAACTGGCTCTGGAAAACAGTTATCGTTTTGCTGCATCCAAGGCTTATTTCAAGCTGGTGCAGTCACGCATAGCCGAGTTGCGCGAATTCAGGATAGAAGGGGTGCCTACCATAGGTGAATTCATGGACCGGCGCCTGGCCCCCGCCATGAATACCTGTGAAGCTATCGTACGTCGTCAGGAGACGCTGGCAGAGCGTATCGCCAATACCAATGATTTGTTGCGCACCAGAGTGGGCATCGTTCAGGAACAGCAAAACCGCAAGATACTGCAAAGCATGAACGCCCGCGCTGGCCAGCAATTGCGCTTGCAGCAAGCGGTAGAGGGCTTGTCGGTCGTGGCGATCAGTTATTACGTGACAGGTTTGGTCTATTATGCAGGCAAGGGTCTCAAGGCCATGGATCTGCCCATCAATCCGGATATTCTGGCTGGCTTATCGCTGCCGGTGATTGCCGGTGCGGTCTGGTGGGGTTTGCGCAAAATGCACAAGACCATACACTAGCAGCCTTCTTTAACCGTGCTCTCGGACTATCCGCGTAACACCAGTCAAATGCTTGATGTTGCGCATGATTTTCGCCAGGTGAGTGCGGTCTTCTATCTGTATCGTGAAGTGAATATTGGTCATGTCATTGGCATCGCCGTCTTCCATGTTGACATGGCTGATATTCGCGTCTGATTCGCCAATTTCTGCGGCGATGCGGGCGAGGGCGCCGCGTTCATTCGTCACTGTCACAGCAATGCGGCAATCGAAGCGACGGTTGAGGTCTTCACCCCAGTTCACGTCGATCCAGCGGTCTGGCTCCTTGATATGCAGGCGCTTGGCGTGCTCACAGTCATCCGTATGTACGACCAGGCCCTGATCGCGCTTGAGCTGGCCGACGATGCCATCGCCAGGTATGGGTAGGCAACATGCTGCCAATTGCACGGACAAGCCTTCACTGCCATAAATGATGACTGGATCGCGCTTGTTGCTGATCTTGTCGCCATATTGCTGGAAAGGGATGGATGGTGAATCATCTTCCACCAGGTCGAGGATATGCCTGGCTACCAGTGCAGCCATCCGTTTTCCTATACCGATGTCGGTATGGATTTCATCCAGAGACTTGGCGCTGGATTCATTGAGCAATTTATCGACCAGGCTCTCTGGCAAATCTGGATTCAGATTCACCGACACTAGTGCTTGTGCCAGCAATTGTTTGCCCAATTCTGTTGATTCGTTCAGGTTGATCGTGCGCAGGTAATGGCGTATTGCTGACCTGGCCTTGCCTGTGCGCACATAAGTCAGCCAGTTTGGTGTCGGGCGCGAATTAGGGGAAGTGATGATCTCGACGATATCGCCATTTTTCAATTCAGAGCGCAAAGGTACTGGCTCATGATTGATGCGAGTGGCAATCGCCTGGTCACCAATATCTGTATGGATGGTGTAAGCAAAGTCCAAAGCTGTTGCTCCGCGTGGCAGGGCAATAATTTTGGATTTTGGTGTGAAGACGTACACAGAATCGGGGAATAGGTCAATCTTGACATGTTCCAGAAACTCGGCAGAATCACCAGTCTGTTTTTGTATGTCCAGCAAAGACTGCAGCCAGGCGTGAGTCCGCTGTTGCAAATCAGTCAGGCTGCCTTCTTCATTCTTGTACAACCAGTGTGCTGCGACGCCAGATTCAGCCACATGGTGCATATCACGCGTGCGTATCTGGAATTCCACTGGCGTACCATAAGGGCCAATCAATGTGGTGTGCAGGGATTGGTAACCATTGGTCTTGGGTATGGCAATATAATCCTTGAATTTGCCCGGCATGGGTTTGTACAAGGCATGCAAACTACCCAGGGCATAATAACTGTCACGAAAATCGCCGACCACGATGCGGAAGCCATACACATCCAGCACCTGGGAAAAACTCAGGTGCTTGTCATGCATTTTGCGGTAAATGCCGTACAGGGTTTTTTCGCGGCCATATACTTCTGCTTTCAGGCCAGCTTCTGCCAGCGCGGTCTTTACCGCGTCCATGATCTTGTTAACGACTTCTCGACGATTGCCTCGGGCAGCTTTAACTGCTTTAGACAGCGTACGGTAACGCATGGGGTAAAGGTGCGAAAACGCCAGATCCTGCAACTCGCGATAGATATTATTCAGGCCCAGCCTATGTGCTATAGGCACATACACGTCCATGGTCTCGCGTGAGATGCGGCGCTTCTTTTCTGACGACATGAAATCGAGGGTGCGCATATTGTGCAGCCGGTCTGCCAGTTTTACCAAAATCACGCGCACGTCTCTCGCCATGGCGAGCAACATCTTGCGGAAATTTTCTGCCTGGGCTTCTATCTGGCTCTGGAATTCTATCTTTTCCAGTTTGGAGAGGCCGTCGACCAGTGTGGCAACAGGTGCGCCGAAGCGTTCGATCAACTCGTCTTTTTTAACATCCTGATCTTCCATCACGTCATGCAAAAGAGCGGCCATGATGGCTTGCACATCCAGCTTCCATTCTGCGCAGATTTCAGCCACAGCGATGGGGTGGGAAATATATGGTTCACCAGATTTGCGTACCTGACCCAGATGCATTTCATCAGAGAAGCGATAGGCTTCCTTGACCAATTTTAGTTCACTGGCCGACATGTACTCGCTGACGCGATTAGTCAATGCAGTAATCGAAGCGACGCCGGTATTCGCTGACGACGCACGAACACTGTCTATCTCATCCAGATGGGAGTTGTGCTTATTGATAGCATTGGCTGGGCTGCGTATAGCAGCCAGCGCGACTGAACCTGAATCGGCCGGTTTGTTTTCCAGAGATGAATAACTATCATTGAGGTTCATTCTGTGATTCCCGACCGGATAAAGGCTTTTAGAGGTAGCGGTTAAGAATGCAGATGCAGTATCTTACATTGGCACTTTTTTCAGCATTTCTATGCCAACTTTACCTTCCGCGATTTCACGCAGGGCGATGACGGTGGGTTTGTCCTTGGAGTCAACCTTGGGTGTATGGCCTTGTAGCAATTGGCGTGCGCGGTAAGTGGCGCACAGTGTCAACTGGAAGCGGTTAGGGATTTGTTTCAGTGCATCTTCAATAGTAATACGTGCCATGTTTTTTCCTCGATACAAACTAGATAACTAAATTGGATTTGCGAATCAATTCGCATTGGCGTGAATGCCAAGTTGGGCAAACAGCTCATGGTGGCGTGTTGCCTGTTGTGCAAATCGGCAGCGTGTTGCCTTCACGATTGCATTCAATTCTGACAAGGCTGTTGCAAAGTCTTGATTAATAATAACATATTCGAACTCTGGGGAGTGGGCCATTTCACCGCCGGCAGCCAAAATCCGCTTAGTGATGACATGCGGCTCGTCCTGGCCTCGCTTTCTCAAACGTTCTTCCAGTGCTGGAATGGAGGGCGGCAAGATGAAGATGCCAACTGCTCCAGGAAATTGTTTTCTGACTTGTTGCGCACCTTGCCAGTCTATCTCCAGTAGAACATCTGTACCCGAACGCATCTGTTCTTCAATGATAATACGTGAAGTGCCATAGTAGTTGCCATGCACCTCAGCTGACTCCAGAAATTCTCCCTGAGCCTTGCGCACCAGAAAATCTTCTGGTGTCGTGAAATGGTATTCGCGACCATTTTGTTCACCAGGGCGTGGCGGACGGGTGGTGTAGGAAATCGATAATTTGATGGCAGGTTCCTGCGCCAGCAAGGCATTTACCAGGGTGGACTTGCCAGCACCAGAGGGGGCGGCCACCACAAACAGACTGCCGGCAGTCGAATTATTGGTTTGCATGAGATTCCTCCAGTGTGGTTATTGAGTTTATTTACAAGGCAAAGGGACGAGCATATTTACAGCCCGTTTTTATCTCGAAACATTTCCCAAGAAAAAGAGTGCGCGAGTATAAGCAAATGCGCCTGTTTATTCAAGGTTTTGTACTTGTTCGCGCATTTGTTCTATAAATAGCTTCAATTCCATGGAAGCATCAGACAATTCCTTGGATGCTGCTTTGGAGCCTAAAGTGTTCGCTTCACGATTCAGTTCCTGCATCATGAAGTCCAGTCTTTTACCGACTTGGCCGCCTTTTTTCAGGATATGCCTGGTTTCTGTCAGGTGGGCAGACAGGCGCGCCAGTTCTTCCGCAACATCCACGCGAATGCCATACATGGTCACTTCCTGGCGTATGCGGTCCAAAGCTTCTTCACGCGTAATAGTCTGGCCAGCATTGCTGCCGCCTGATTGTAGGGCCAGCCCCAGTGCCTCCTCCAGCCTGGTAGTGGCTTTTTGCTGGAATTGCTGGACGATCTGCGGCATCAACGGCGTGATTCGGGTGACGATTTCTTCCATGGCCGCAATGCGGCTCAGCAGTACTTGTTCCAGTGCTGCTCCTTCACGTTCACGGCTAACAATAAATGCTTCAAGCGTCTTGTTGATAGTGTCATTAATGGCAGTCTGCAAGAATTCAGCATTGATTTCGCTTTCTTCTATAACGCCAGGCCAGCGCAGGATCTCATTCGTGCTCAGCGGAGCGGCATCAGGAAACTGCGGCTTGAGGCCAGCCTGAAAACTGGAAAGCTGCTCAAGTAAAGTTGTATTAAGACTCTTATTGTGTGTTTCTGTCAGTTTTTTGCCAAAGCTGAAGCGACACTCCACTTTGCCGCGCGCCAGCTTGCGCGTTATCGCTTCGCGAAACTGTGATTCAATCGAACGAAACTCGTCATTAATGCGAAATTGTAGGTCTAAAAAGCGAGAATTGACGCTTTTGATCTCAATAGTGATGGTGCCAGCATCGGTTTCATTAGTGCTGGTGGCATAACCTGTCATGCTAAAAATGCTCAAGGTATTTCCTTAAAAAAGCGCGAACTGTGGATTAGATTGGCAAAATTGCGCATTAGACACTAGGATATTCTTTACAAATACCGCAATAATCAACACAATCCGTTTTGTATAGTGAATTGGAAGATTGATGGCCGCACAAAATAACGCACCTCTGCCAGATGGACTGGAAATCGCCGGATATCGCATTGTAAAGAAAATTGCGTCCGGTGGCTTTAGTATTGTATATCTGGCTTCTGATGAAGATGGCAACGCAGTTGCAATTAAAGAATATTTGCCAAGTTCCCTGGCATTACGCCAACAGGGCGAGCTGGTTCCGGCTATTTCCAATGAAAACCTGCCGATTTATCGGATAGGTTTGAAGTGTTTCTTTGAAGAGGGGCGTGCACTGGCACGTATCTCTCACCCTAATGTGGTCAGTGTTATCAATTTTTTCAGGGCCAATGAGACCGTCTACATGGTCATGGCTTATGAATCTGGCCGCTCACTGCAAGAACATATCCTGCGCCGTCGCGACAAAGGTGAAAAGCCGTTGGTGTCAGAACGATTCATTCGTCGTATGTTCAACCAGGTCATGAACGGTTTGCGTGAAGTGCATACCAATAAATTGCTGCATCTGGACCTGAAGCCTGCGAATATCTATCTGCGTTTGGACGGCACACCGATCTTGCTGGATTTTGGCGCAGCCCGTCAAACCCTGAAAACCGACATCCCCAAGCTCTACCCAATGTATACTCCTGGTTTTGCCGCGCCAGAGTTGTATCTGAAGAATGGCAATCTTGGTCCCTGGACTGATATATACAGCATTGGTGCCTCGATTTTTGCCTGTATGGTTGGTGCGCCACCACAACCCTCAGATCAGCGCAAGACCAGCGACAAGATGGAAGGGCATTATCGCAAGCTGGAAGGTTTATACTCCACAGAACTGATCGAGGTCGTACGCTGGTGCCTGCAACTTGATCCACTGGAGCGGCCGCAAAGTGTATTTGCCTTGCAAAAAGCCCTGGCTATTCAGGCGCAGCCACAGCGCGAATTGACTTTCATGGAGAAAATGACATTGAAATTCAAGACCTTGATTGGCAGTGGCAAAAGAAAGAAAGTAGAAAGCGACCATACCACAATACAGGAAAGTACCCTGAATTGAATTCCGCTTTTGGCCAAAACCCTGGGTAAACTATATTGGTTTATCCTTTGTTTTGTTTATATTAATAGTTTTCATAAGTTTTTAAAATCTCATGCGTTTTTCCGTTTATCAAGAAAGTCATATTGGTGGCCGCAAGGTTAACCAGGATCGGATGGGGTATAGCTTTACCCGCGATTCGATTTTGCTTTTGCTGGCGGACGGCATGGGTGGTCATATCATGGGCGAAATGGCCGCTGCCATCGCCATGCAAACCATAGGCAATTTGTTCCAGCAACAGGCTCACCCTATGATAGGACGGCCGGAGCGCTTCATGGAAGACAGCTTCCTGGCTGCCCATCAAGAGATACATCGTTACCGCGCCATCAATAATTTGCCGGAAACACCGCGTACCACCATCGTTGCCTGCCTCATACAAAATGGCTATGCCTATTGGGCGCATTGTGGTGATTCACGCTTGTACTGGATGCGCCAGGGGCAGATTTTATTGCGTACCAAGGACCACTCCCGTCTGGAAACTCTGATTGCCCAAGGCAAAGTCGATCCTGCAGAAAGACATACCCATCCTGACCGCAACAAGTTGTTCAACTGCCTGGGCGCTCCCAACGCACCTATCGTTGAATTATCGCGTCGTGCTGTTTTGCAGCCTGGCGATTTGTTATTGCTATGTTCTGATGGCCTGTGGTCAGTCTTGCCTGACCATATGCTGGCCCAGCGCCTGCATGATCACACCATTGTGCGTGCGGTGCCCGAGTTGATACGCTCAGCTGTCGATATCGCAGGCAAGCAAAGCGATAACGTCACAGCCCTTGCCATGATGTGGGAAGGCGATGATCGCATGGATAATTCCACCATCATCTCTACCAATACTTTACCTATCGGCTCTGTTACCACTACCATACAGGCACCAATCGATGCTGAAATGGAAGTCACAGACGGCGATGTTTTCAATGATGCGGAAATTGAAAAAGCCATAGCAGAAATTCGCAACGCGATACACAAATCATCACGCATCACTTCTAAGAATTAAATCATGTCAAACTCATTTCGCCCTAGTGGGCGCGCACCGGACGCACTGCGTCCGGTGGTTATCAGCCGCCATTTTACCAAGCATGCCGAAGGTTCTGTCCTCATCGAATTTGGTGATACCAGAGTCATATGTACAGCCAGTATCGAAGATAAAGTCCCAGGTTTCCTAAAAGGCAAAGGACAAGGCTGGATGACTGCAGAATATGGCATGTTGCCACGCTCCACTCATAGCCGCATGGATAGGGAGGCTGCCAAGGGCAAGCAATCTGGCCGCACGCAAGAGATCCAGCGTCTGATAGGGCGCTCCCTGCGTTCTGCCTTTGATCTTGAAGCCTTTGGCGAGCGCACGCTGCATATTGATTGCGATGTCATTCAGGCTGATGGTGGCACCCGTACAGCATCCATCACTGGTGCCATGGTTGCCGCATACGATGCGTTTTCCAAACTGGTAGAACGTGAACTCATCCCGCGTGTACCACTCAGGCATTTTGTGGCGGCGATATCGGTGGGCGTATATCAATCGCATCCTGTGCTGGATCTTGATTATCCTGAAGATTCACAATGTGACACCGACATGAATGTCGTCATGACAGAGCACGGCCACTTTGTGGAAGTGCAGGGGACGGCGGAAGGTGAAGCGTTTGACCGCATGACAATGAATACCTTGCTCAATCTGGCGCACGACGGCATCACTGACTTGATCGCCTTGCAAAAAGAAGTATTGGGTTTGCAGGTAAGCTGATTGTAAGTATAAACATAAGTACAAGCATGAGTAAAAACCAGAAAATAGTCCTGGCTTCGAATAATCAGGGCAAACTCAAAGAGTTTTACCAGATATTGTCCCCGCTGGGGATAGACCTCAGGGCACAGTCTGAATTTCAGGTACCTGAGGCTGAGGAACCATATCCCAGTTTCGTGGAAAATGCCCTGACCAAGGCCAGACATGCATCCCGCCTGACAGGCTTGCCAGCACTGGCCGATGACTCCGGCATCTGCGTCAATGCCTTGCAAGGCTCGCCGGGCGTGCTTTCTGCCCGCTTTGCAGGTGAGCCCAAGTCTGATTTGCGCAACAATCAAAAACTCATCGCAGATTTGGCTGGCGTAGCAGACAAGTCGGCCTATTATTATTGTGTGCTGGTTTTTGTGCGCTCAGAATTCGACCCGCAGCCAGTGATTGCCGATGGCATCTGGGCTGGTGAAATTATCGCAGATGCCCGTGGTGAAAACGGCTTTGGCTATGATGCACACTTTTTCATTCCCAGTTTGAACAAGACTGTGGCTGAACTCGCAGCAGCAGAAAAGAATCAATTGTCGCACCGTGGGCAAGCCTTGCGCGCCCTTGTTGAAAAACTGAAATGATACCCATCAAGCCCATAGCGGCAAGCCAGCCTGTACAAAAAAAATCACCGGACTTATCGAATATCCCCGGTGATGTGGCCAGCCAGTATCTTGCACCAGGTAGTCTGAACCTGACCCAGTTGCCGCCGCTATCGCTGTATATCCATTTCCCCTGGTGCGTGCGCAAATGTCCTTATTGCGATTTCAATTCGCATGAAGTCAAAGGCAGTTTCGACGAGTCAGCTTACCTGGATGCCATGCGCGCTGATCTTGAAGCTGCCTTGCCATTGATCTGGGGTCGCAAGATATACACCATTTTCATTGGTGGCGGCACACCCAGTCTGATGTCGGCGGCAGGTCTGGACAGGTTGCTTTCTGACGTGCGAACGCTGTTGCCACTTGATGGCAACGCAGAAATCACCATGGAAGCCAATCCCGGTACTTTTGAAGCAGAAAAATTTCGCTCTTACCTTCAAAGCGGCATCAACCGCTTATCGATAGGTATACAAAGCTTCAACTCCAAACACTTGGCTGCTTTGGGTCGTATCCATGACGGTGTCGAGGCGCGTCGCGCCATAGAAATTGCACAGGCGAATTTTGATAACTTCAATCTGGACTTGATGTTTGCTTTGCCAGGCCAGACGCTGGATGAAGTAAGAGAGGATGTGGAAACAGCGATCTCTTTCGCACCGCCGCATCTGTCGCTATACCACCTGACGCTGGAGCCAAATACCTATTTCGCCAAGTTCCCCCCAGCCATACCCGATGATGACCTGAGTGCAGAAATGCAGGATATTATTCATGGTCGCATGGCGGCAGCAGGCTATGGCAATTATGAAGTCTCTGCTTACGCACAAGCGGGCAGGGCATCAAAACATAATCTGAATTACTGGAACTTTGGTGATTACCTCGGCATAGGTGCTGGTGCGCATTCAAAAATCTCCTTCCCACATCGTGTGATACGCCAGGCGCGCTATAAGCAACCCAGGGCCTATATGGATGCAGTTGCAAGTGGTAATTGCGTGCAAGAGTCGCTTGAAATCCCAACGGATGAAATGGGTTTTGAATTCATGTTGAATGCACTGCGCTTGCAGCAGGGTTTCAAGGTCAACCTGTTCCAGGAACGCACAGGCATGTTGCTCAACACAATAGAAAAAGAACTATTGATTGCAGAGCATAAAGGCTTGCTTTATCGCGATCATGAAATTATTTGTCCTACGCCATTGGGCAAGCAATTTTTAAATGACCTGCAACAAATTTTCCTTGGTGGCGACTAAGTCAAGCACCTGCATTAATCGAGAGGCATAACATATTTGCTACTTGTCTTATTGGTGAAATCTAAAATATCTTCTATGCTGATAGGTAGCTAGCAGTGTTTGCAAGATCTGCTGCAAAATCACCAGTACAGCAATTTAGCGCCCATTTTCTGATAATTGTGTCAGATAGCTTCAAAAAGTATCAAAAAACCTCACCTGCCGCTTTAAATTGTGTTGCAATTGGTTAATTCCCAAACTAATATCTGTACCAATTTTTGTAACAATTTAAGTACGTTTTTTATGATACTGGCCCGTGGAATTGGCACTTTTTTGCCTGTAATGAATAGCAAGCAACAATTGCTTGCCCTACAAGCTGATTTTGGCACTTTGCCTGTCAGTGAAGCGATTGGCATCCTCCAGTTTTTGCAAGAAAAAGAAATTTTCTCCAAACTCATTGGCATTTCAGTTTTGATCAGGGTTCCAGATCCAGTTCTTGTGCCGGCAGACATTGATACGCGCTTGCCATTGGCGCGCGTACTGTTCTCTGTGCCCTCCAGATCGGCAGACGATAAAGATAGACAGTCCAGGCTCAAGTATTTCAGCTCTCATGGGGCACGTATCGTTATTGATGATATTGAGACCAATGCCATTTGGGAAGGCGCAAGTAAAATTAGTGTTGACTGTAGTAAGGGTATTCCAGCGCATGTCAAACCCTTGATGATACGTCTGCAAGGTGGCAATCATATAGCGCAAAACTTGCCAAATTCAGCTTTGCTGGCGCAAGCTGATGAAGCTGGCTTTAAATGGTTCTCAGGCGATTATGCATTTAATCCACCTGTCCACAACAAGGCCGCAGATGCAACAGCCAGAACCCGCCTGCTCAAGCTGTTGGGTTTGGTTGCTCGCGATGCCGAATCGCGAGAGTTGGAAGAACTATTCAAGCAGGATGCGACACTCTCATTCATGCTCTTCAAGCTGGTCAGTTCCGCTGCCTTTGCACAAACCGTGCGCGTATCCAGCTTTGGTCAGGCCATTAATTTGCTAGGGCGCAGGCAATTGCAAAGATGGCTGCAATTATTGTTGTACGCCCGCCAGCAAGATCACCATGGTGGGTTAAATCCTTTAATGCCACGCGCTGCTTTTCGCGCCAGCCTGATGGAAGCAATTTGCCTTAAACGTAGCGGCAGTAAAGATGAACTGGATTGTGCCTTCATGGTCGGCATGTTTTCCTTGTTGGATAAATTGTTTGGCAATCCTTTGATTGAAGTCTTGCAACCACTGAACCTGAATTCTGAAGTGTTGAGCGCTTTGCTGCAAAAGACAGGTGCCTTGGGCAAGAGCCTGGATCTGGTCGAGAAGGCTGACCGGCCATACAAGGACTTTACTCCTGGCTTGATTGAAGAACTTGGCTTGAGTGCCGACGATTATTATGAATGCGTGATCACCGCCTATGCGTGGGTTAATCAGGTTTGTCAGGACATGTAGATGACCAGACTGCCTGCGATAGATGAACTGGAAGTCGGTGCCAGCCTTGGCGAGGCAGTCTTGTGCCTGCAAGGTGAAGAGCTGGACGCCGCGTTAAATCGCATAGTCAAAGAAGTTTTCCATGGTGCTGATGCTGCATTCAAACACGGGAAGATCGATGCGCAAAAAGCACGCGACGACGTGTTATGCATGACATCGCCTGAAACCTATTACATATTGTCCGGAAAAAAAGGGCACATCAACGAAGCCGACCTCGCAAAATTAAATACACTTGCCAGCCTCACGGCCAAGTTATTTTCCAGACGTGCCCAACTTGACCAGGAAATGCAGGCATCTGCCCAGGCCCAATGGCAACAGACCCAGATCATCGATCAAATTCATGAATCTATTGTGACCATGGATCTGGCAGGCTTTATCCTGAGCTGGAACCGTGGTGCAGAAAAGCTGTTTGGCTATGCTGCGCAAGAAGTGATAGGTAAGAACATCCTGTTTCTGTATGACGGTGAAGATGAAACTGGCATGCAAATGTATGACAGTTTCCTCGAGCACGGCGGCCGTGAAATGGAAGTGCGCCGCAAGAAAAAATCAGGTGAGGTTTTCTGGGCCAGCCTCAATCTTTCTCCCTTGTGTGATGCCCAGGGTTTGCCCATAGGCATCATAGGCTACCTCAGCGATATCACTGCACGCAAAGAAGCAGAACAAAAGATTAATCACCTGGCTTATTACGATGGCCTCACCAACTTGCCCAACCGCAGTCTGTTCCGCCAACTGGTTGATAATGCGCTACTGCATTCACAAAGAAATAACACCAGTGCCGCCATCATCTTCCTGGACCTGAACCGCTTCAAACTCATCAACGACACCCTGGGCCACGATATTGGCAATGAATTGCTAAGCCAGGTCGCCGCCAGGTTTTTGCTTACCTTGCGCGAGAACGACATCGTTGCCCGTTTAGGTAGCGACGAGTTTGCCATTGCCGTGCTAGACATCAACCAGCATTTTCATGCCAGCCTGGTGGTACAAAAACTCTTGCACACCCTGAATGATGCCTTCATCGTCTCTGGACATGAGTTGCGCGTCGGTGCCAGCATAGGTATCAGCGTCTTCCCCCAAGATGGTAACGACGCCAATGTCTTGCTGCAAAAAGCCGACATTGCCATGTACAAGGCCAAGCGTAGTGCTGGCAATGTATCCGGCAGCTTTGTTTTTTACAGCGACAGCATGAACCAGAGTATCGCTGGCAGGCTGTATCTTGAATCCAGCATCCGCAAGGCCCTGGAAAACCAAGAATTCTATTTACAGTACCAACCCAAAGTTGATATACAAAGCGGCAAAATCATCGGTGCTGAAGCCTTACTGCGCTGGCAACACCCGGAAAAAGGCTTGATCTCCCCGGCAGAATTCATCCCCGTCGCAGAAGAAACCGGCCTGATCCTGCAAATAGATGCCTGGGTACTGGAAACCGCCTGTGCCCAGGCCAGGGAATGGCAAGACAGCGGCATAGCGCCATTCCGCATCGCAGTCAATGTCACAGCAAGAGAGTTCACCAACAGCCTGCCGATGCGCATTAAGGAAGCATTGCAACGCTATCAGATTTCACCTCAATGGCTGGAATTGGAAATCACCGAAAGCATGCTCATGCACAGCACGCAGAGCGTGATTGCCATCATGGAGCAAATCACCGCCCAGAACGTCATCCTGGCGCTCGATGATTTTGGCACCGGCTATTCCAGCCTGTCCTACCTAAAGCGATTCCCGATAGACACGCTTAAGATAGATCGTTCCTTCATCCTCAACATCCCGAGGGACCAGAACGACTGCGCCATCGCCAGCGCCATTATCATGTTGGCCAAGCAGCTCAAGCACAAAGTCATCGCCGAAGGCGTAGAAACCCGCGAACAACTGGCTTTTCTCATCAACGCCGGTTGCGACGAAGTGCAGGGCTACCTCTATTCCCGCCCCGTCAGCCCCCAGCAATTGATTGCTTTGCTGGATAAAAACTTCCATTTCGACATTTGAGCCTTGCTCATGCCCGTCACTCAGGTTATACTATCAGGCTCGGAAGCTTGGCAGAGCGGTTGAATGCACCAGTCTTGAAAACTGGCGAGGTGTTATAGCCTTCGTGAGTTCGAATCTCACAGCTTCCGCCAACGAATACGAAAAAGCCCTTGATAATCAAGGGCTTTTTTATTTTCAGCGACTGGGAAGAGGGCGCTTTGAATGCGAAATTTCGCAGGCTCATTTAACAAAATGCGGAAAGCCTTTCCGCAACTACCCACTTATCTAGTCGGTTTGACCGACTCGCCAATACGTCGATACACAGTTTCAGTTATCTGTTTGTCACTATGCCCCAATAATTTGCTGGCATCGTGCAAATCTGATATCTCGCTGGCCGCTTTGGGGCGAATGTCCCTAAACTGGAATTGCATAATCGTGCTGGCCATATCCTCGTCACCCGCAAACCTTGCGTTTTCCGCCGCAGCAGATCGGGCGCGCTCAAAGCGCAGGCGCAAGGTCCATTTGTTCAACGGCTGATCCTGCATCGTTGTGATAATGTTCGATTTATTGATGCGGTGAGGGCGGCTCAAGATCCTGTCCAAAACTTTACCTAGCTCAGAGCGTATACCGTCCTGCTCCAGCACAATGCGCAAAAACTTCTTCGTCTTGCCTTGTTTAACCAGCAAGGCTCCATCCTGTATATCTGCCACCTTCATTTTCAACACATCACCTGGCCGTTGACCGGTCAGATAAGCCAGGTCCATTGCGTCTTTCAACTCGTCGCATGCAAGCGAATACACCGCGTCCCAAATTTTCTTCGATGCATAAAAATCCCGTGGTTCCTCCTTATTCTTGCGTACACCCCTGCAAGGATTCTCACGCGACGTATAACCCCATTCCCGCGCAGTGTTAAAAATATGCGACAACAACGCCAGCTCTCGGTTTGCCCTGATCTTGGCTGACCGGGTATCTCGATACATCGCAATCATCTGCGGCGTAATCGCATCAATTGGTGCCGTATCAAACACGGACCGCAGCTGCTTGATCGAGTCCATATTATCTTTTTGCGTACTACGCGCCTTGCCCGGCAAAATATGTCGGATATACCGGTCAAACACATGGCTCATCAAACTCGTATCCAATGGTGCAGTAACACATTCCAATTCAGCCCACTTACGTTTTGCCTCGTTCAAATCTCTACCTAGCGGAATTTCCTTACGCTTTCCATCTTCAGTGCGCGCATTGTAGTAATAGCCCACCCAATCTTTGCCCCCCTTTGTAGGGCGAACACGCATCAGCATGCGTGGCGGAAGATCTCTTGCACTCTTTTTAGGTCTCATACTAACTCACGATAATTTAGAAAAATCAGGCACCCATGGCGCTGCAGGCGCAAAACTGGCAGGATTCACGCCCGCCAGCTTCAAGCGGGCATACAAGCGGCCCACGACTGGTTCCCCGTTACGTTTCAAGTGATATACCCAGCCATTATTTACCAGCCACGTCACCTGGTCGTGCCGGCGCGGGCAGCCGGTGATACTTGCCAGCTCATCGCTGGTCAAGGTCTCCGACTCTACTTTTGTTTCAAAAATTGAGCTCATATTCGGTTTTATATTGGTTATTCGCAAAGGCCGTAAGCGGACGAGCAAGCGGTCGGCTCGTCCAGATCTGCCAACAAGGAAAACTGCCTACCACCTCGGCTTGTTTTGGCCCATTCAACGACAGATAAAATCGTCGATGCCTGGCCCTTGTGTCCCTGGGTACCAAGGTGAAAAAATGAGACAGGCGAACGCGGCCGACAGACTTCAGAAACTAGCGCCTCCCATTTGGCAATGCGCTCTATGTGTTCTGGGAACCGCTTTGCAATAGCGTGCAACTCTGCTTTGCTGCAATTGATGCAGGGCATACAGCCAACCCGCGTCATACCTTGCTTGTATAGAGGGTTTGGCTCAATACCAGCCAATTCATGCGCTAAAAACACATCACGCACGTTCCAGCGCAGTATCGGCCTGTAGTTGAAAAGGCCTCCGCCAACGACTTCAAACGATTTCACGCATGCGCCAGTTCCCTGCAGGCGCGCCCGCCTTGATTGGCTTTCATCAATGCGTACACCTTGCCAAGACCAGACCGCATGTTCATCGTCAATGACATTCATGCAGTATTCGGTTAAAGGGATCGTTTTCAGATACTCGGTGCAAAATTGACGTTTTCTAGAGGGAAAACCACCCTTTAGCATGCACATATCAAGATAAGGGTTCCCGGTGGTGTAAAGCAGCTCTAATGCCCGTGCTGCGGCCTCTGGCGTCCAGTTGTATTTAAACTTGCGCTTCCCATAAATTGCAGACTCTGGTTCGCCTGCAGCAATGCGGGCCAGGTTGGCACGCTTAACAGCAAATTCGTCTGAAAAATCGGCGCGCACGACATCTACCTTAATATTCAACGCCGCCGGAAGGTAAGACAGCGCATATTTATATGTTTCTTCGTGTTCGTTTCCAGTGTCAGCAAAAACAAACCGGCAATTTGCTATGCCGTGCTGCTCGATGGCGAGTATTGCCGTCGCTGTACTATCTTTGCCGCCAGAAATTGAAACCACATGAATTATTGACATTTGTATTTTTCCGTAGTGATCAGCGAGGCGCAAAGCCATTATCAGCAAGCCCATCAGCCACCTTCAACGCACCTTCTTGCATCAAATAGGCTTCGTCGATATTGGCAGCAAGCTGCTTAAATTCAGAAAACCCGATACGCTTAAAAAATTGCGCCAATGCCTGGGCCTGATCCGCATTCATGTACGAAGTAATTTTCACCGTTCTCATTTCACTGTACCCCTACGTTTTCATTCACGATTACTTCCACTGTTTCAGTATCGATACCCAACAACCGGGCAACTTCATCAAAGCGGGCCGCGTTGGCCTTGCCTGGTGCATAGGTGATGGCGAACACCTGCAAAATACGATGTTTAGGCACAATCATTTGTCACCTCGCCACGGTTTGACTGTGACGCCACAGGCACCGAAAAAGTCATAGGCAGCGCCAAAGACAGCGCAGGCGTCCTGTGCAATGGCGATGTATTCATACTTGCTGGTGATCGTTCTTACAAAGACTTGAAAGCTCATATTTCGTCCTTTCTTTGGTTATTTTTCAGTCTGGAAAATCCAGCATTTCACTGATGTGGAAGGGGTGGCCATAGGCGATTGCGTGCTGCGGATCACGCTGTTGACAACCCGGTTTGTTTCTACAAATTTGCGTCGGCTGCTGGTCTTCAGCACCTTTTTCAAGTCCCGCAAAAGGGGCACTTGCTGACGTTTCTCTGTTGCTACCTGCATGAAGTGATTTAAATTAACGGCAATGAAGCCAGGGTCACGCGAATGATTCAAAATCGACATATCCCCGTTATCCAGATAATCAAACGCCTCCCAGAATTCCTGCACCAGCACATGGTCACTATTGATAACCTGCTGACGTTCCTCGGCCATGGTCACGATCTGGGCTTTTAAGGCGGCCTGCTGCGATTCAGGCAGCTTTACCACCAGAGCCAGCGCATCAGCCAGGGCCAGCATTTGCGCGTGGGTTTCTACCAGGCGCGGCATCTTGATATTCTTGTTTTGGCGTAGCTCTTTCAGGTACAAGGGCGTATTCGCGCCCACCAGCTCCATGATGGCCTTCTCGCGCTTGGTGGCGGCTAGAATGAAGCCCGACACCTGTTCCACAGACATATACTTCAGCTTGTCCGCTGCCTCTCCAGACGCGGCCGTCTGCGTCGAACGGTCAAAATACAAATGCACAATGCGCGACAAAATCGCCTCAGACGCATTCACCGGGTTGTTTTGCGATATCACGATAGATCCACGGAAAGGCGGCTCGTATGTCTCATTGCCACCCGTCGCCATGCCCCTGGCACGCATGCTGCGGCCGTTATAGGCCGTCTTCAGCTCATCCCAATCAAATGACTTCACATGGCTTTTGTCTTCCCCCATGCGTTCACGGTCAGATTCAATCAACACCACCGGCAGGCAAGACACTTGCCCAAAATTACGCGCCCGCGCCGCCAGGCTAGACTTTGCCGGGTCGAAACCTTCGTAGCCATTACGGCCAAACAGCTTCCACAAAAATTCAATCAAGGTTGATTTACCGGCCCCAGCTTCGCCCACTACCTCAAGGAAAGGGTAAGACGATTGTTTAGACCTGATCTGCTCCGCAAAAAGCGATCCAAACCAGAATGTCAGCGCCACCAGGCCTTTGGCACCAAAGGCCGTCCAGATCAGGTCAAGCCAGTCTGTACGGTATTCATGACGGTCGCGGTTAATGGTCAGGTTGACAGACTTATTCAATGACTTGATCGACAGCTTGCCGATATCAAAGAAATCCTCGCTGTTCACCTCATTCAATACGCCGTCTTTCATCGCCACATCGCCCAGCACATAACAACCATGCTCAAGGCTGTAGCCGATGTAATCGATGGTATCCACGCGCTTGATGTTGTAAAGCTGGTCCGCAAGAATCCGCTTTAACTGGTTGCTGCTGCCGTTATACATAGCGCCCCCAGCCATGCCCAGCAAACGCTTATTAAACTCCGCAGAGCATGCAATTTGAGACGCAGTAAACGTGTTCTTCACCGGCTTGCCATCATGCGGGAATGACACGCGGAAGTAATACCAGCTCTCGTTAGTGATCAGGTTTTCCTGAAAATACAGCGCCCTGGGCAAACAATTGGCAATTTCATAGACCGTGCTCGATGTCACCAGCGCCTGGTCGCGCAAGGCATACTCTGACAAGGTTTTTGAATCCTCGCTGTTGTCCTGCTGCTCCCTGGCCTTGTTGTAGCGTTCCAGATCGAGGCGAAACCAAAATAGCCGGTTCCCAAAATCAAAATAAAACTCAGTCTGGCCACCGTCATGCTTGTAGCGCAGCAAAGCTTTTTCCTCGGCGGATTTCGCCAGCAGCAAGTCACCGTGATAGCGGTATTCCTCGATATCCTTCTCAGTCAGTGCATCACGCTGGTGCGCATCATTCCAATCCAGCTTATTCTTGCCGTCCTGCGGTATCTGTGCCGCCGCACACTCCCAGCCTGCGGCCCTGGCTTTGTCTACATGCTTCTTGGTATAGCTGCGCCCGGCATTGTCGCCGTCCAGCGCCCAAACAAGACGGCAATCCATGTTGCCACGCGAGGCGGCCAGGTTACGCAATGCCTCCTCTGGGTAGTTATTGCAACTACCCAGGGCAACTGCAGGGATATCATGGTGCATCAGTGCCAGCGCATCAAAAACGCCTTCTACCAGCCATATTTCCGTTTTGTCTTGAATGACAACCGGGTCAGGCTTCCACCACAGGCCGTAATACTTGGAACCGTACTTAAAGTGCGCCTTCTTCTTGCCAAAGCGGTAAGGCTGATCAATGATCCTTTCCCAATAGCCATTCCCAAAAGGAAAGCGCACCGTCGCGCTGCCTATCTTCAGCTCCTGGTCAAAGTAATACTCCTGCGTATACATCCCCTGAACCTTCGCCAGCGCAAAGCCCCGGCCATGTTGCATATACGCATCTGCCGCCGCGTTCGGGTTTGGCTTTTCTGGTGTGGGCTTGTAACGCTCAGACCAGTTATCAAACAGATCCGGGTACAGCTCTTTGACGTGTCTAGTCTCACCGCAATTGTTCAGGCGGCCGCAGCGAATCACCCAGGGGTGCTCTGCATTGATATACAGCTCTTTTTTCTGGCATGCCGGGCAAATGCCCCCGCGCAGCATGCCGTTTTGTTCTGGCTTGAACTTGAATTCAACCAGGCGCTGCAGGATTTCGTGACGAAGCGATTCATCCATTACGCGCCCGCCTTGCTGTTCGCTGAATCCAAGTTTTGAATTACGGACTTAACTCCAAACATAAGCGCGCACAGACCGCCCCAAAGCTCTGCTTGTTCGGGATCATATCCATTAACCTTATCCATCATTTCTTGCAGCATTTCTTTTAAGGGCTGCAGCTCGCTGGGGTACATGTAGGCGGTCAAGAACACAATGGGCTGCTGTTCGCGGTCTGACAGGTTTATAGTGGTAGGTGTGGTATTCATAATCATTCAATCAAAATCACCGCTTGCACGGCGTTTAAAGTCGTTTACTGGCTGCTTGCCGGGCTGTGCCTGGTCTTTTTGTTTTGCTGCAGGCCTGCCAAACAAGTGCGCTGGTACCCGGCCGCGCCAGCAATGCGCCACCATGGCTAGACTGTGGCGCATCAATGGCGGCAACTGCTCAAAAGGGACTGTGATACGCAGGGCGGCATGTACCTTGCGCAGTTCGTCGTCTGTGGTCGCTGGAATAGGCATGATTTTTTGTGACGTCACGAAAATTTGTGCTGCTCGTTAATCAACAACTGGCGGCCTTCTTCCAGCAAGCGCACGTTGCGCGAATACTCTTGCTCTGCCTCGATGTCTTCCAGACGTTCGGCAACGCCGCGCAAACGTTCGTTCTCCACAACCCCCAGGCTGATGGCGCCCAGCAGCGCCACATAGACTTCATCAGGCAATCTCATGACGCTGTCCCCTTAGAAAGTTGAATTTCTGTTCCCGCTGACGGTCGCGGTATTCCTTGGCGCGCTGCGCTGCAGTCTTGGCATTTACCTTGCGAGGGCGGCCACGGCCAGGCTTGTTGAAAATGTCGCGGGTAAAATCATCACCAGGCTGTTTCATGATCACCACTCCCCAGCCATGCCGCCTAAGTCGTGGATCATTTCGCCGATAAGCGCCTGGCTATACAGGCGGCAAATCTGCGGGCCGTTGTTCAAAGCCTTCAACTCCTTGCGTATGGCCCTGGCAAGGACAAAACGGGATGCAAATGTCAAACGCATGTTCACCTCCAAAAATTTGGGCAAAAAAGTCCCTCACGCCTGAAAACAGGCATGTTGGCAACGACTAAAATGATTAAATGAGTGCGGCTAGATCAGCGTCATGCAGCAGTCAGGTTTAATGACAACTGATTCAAGGCAGACGCCCTGACGTGTCTTGATATCGGTATCTTCACGTCATAGTTAGGTACGGCAGACAGCGATAAAGTGCGCAGCACTTCCAGTCCGGCGATAAATACATGGCCGCAATCCACGTTATTGCAGCGATAAGTAATTTCTTTAAACATCGGTGACAAGGTACGGCTCTTGATAGCGCGTACACGGTTTGAGCAGTGGGGGCATGGCATACCGATTACTCGCATTCCGTTGTCCTTTCAAAATCTTCTGGTGAAACTAAATTCATGGCACGGCCGCTGCCTGTCAATCTCTGCATGCCCATGCGTAAAAACCGCTTGGCTAAAAATTCAGCCGTTTCATCAAGGTCGCGCAGCCCCCATTGAACACGCACTTTTTCAAGTATTTCTAATTCAGCGTCCGTGAAATCGGTATGGAGTGAAGGCATCTTCTTGTTTCGTCTACTTCAAAATGGCCTGATGGTGTCTGTCAAAGTAATTACTTTGTAGATAAGATTTGTGGGACTTGCTCGCCCAGCAAAGCGATGGCTTCGCGCAAGACCAGATCACGCATAAATGCCGCAGGTTGATCGCCCTGATAAGCGGCCATGGCTTTGATTAACTCAAACTCATAGTCATCAAAGCGGATCATCATTTTATTGGTCTTGATGCGTCGTTTATCTGCGTACATGGCGGCCTCGCTTATTTGGATTGGGCAAGTTCACGTTCGTAGTCTGCCAGGCCGCGCAAAAACAACATGCGTGCAAAAGCAGAACGAGAACGCACTTCAAGGGCAGCGTATTTGTCTGTCTTTGCCATTTCGTCGGCAGACAAGCGCAAAGCAAGAGGAACAGCCAAAGGAATTTTTGGTGCACGACTAGCAATAGAGGGCAGGCTCATAATGTATTATTAAGTGTAGTTACGGGGTAGTGCAAATATAGTATGCAAAAGCATACAAGTTAACAACTAAATATGCAAAACAATACATTCGGTGAAAGACTGAGGGCAGAGCGCAAGCGTCTGAATATGAATCAAGACGATTTCGCAGCCGTTGGTGGTGTAAAAAAACTGGCTCAAGTCACTTATGAGCAGGACAAGCGTTTTCCGGACGCTGGCTATCTCATCGCGGTTGCCGCGATTGGCGTTGACACTGAATATGTCTTGTCCGGAAAGATCAATGCAGAAGCCTTAAACAAAGACGAGCAGGAATTGGTAGAAGGTTTTCGCAGTTTGGATGCTCGAGGCAAGGCAGGCGTTCTAGGCATGATCAGCGGCATGAGTGCCCCCCAGGCAATCGGTGGTGCAACCATACACGGCAAAGTCGGCCAGCAGATCGTCGGCGACATCACTGGCCCCAACACCGTCAATATGTCCGGGAAAAAGTCAAAGAAGTAGTCGCCGATAACAGCCAAATTGTTGAAATAGAAGCGAGTGTCGGCCAGGCATTCTTAGGCCATTTAAACGAAGCACCAAGACTATCAACCTACATGCACATCAACGTAGGCTCAGAGACCGAGCCAACAAAACTGCAAATACAAACAGAAAGCGAAAGGGCAGACCTCATAGTCACCGCGCCCCTGGCGATTCACAACACGATTTGCCACAAACGAATAGAACCAGAATGCACACAATGCCAGGCACATGCACACAGACAAAGCAGGCTCAAACGATACGCCACTTGCCTGGCAATAGCCGCCTCACTGGCCCTATGCGCAGCCATGGCCGCAACAGTCCTGCCAGCCACATCAAAACATGATGAGCCAGGCCAGACGCAAGACCATTGCTATAACGACGGCAATCCATATTCAGTCGGCAGCATAGAGAAAATGGATGATGGGCAGTTCAGAGAATGTGTGGCAGTGTCGAATCAGGCGTCGCAGTGGCAGGCGTTGAATCGATACATGTTGCATTAGTTAATGCCTAAGGAATTTATTGTGAGTTTAACAGCGTATCTATTAGTAGCTGAGTCGGTTCCTTATGAAGAGTTAAAAACTTTTATGCTCAAGTTAGGGGGGGGGGAATTCCGTGCAATATCTGAAGGTTATAAATTCCTTGTGCCGTTTGAAGAGGGGTATGCAATCCTATATGTAGAACCCGATTATGTTCCCCAAATAGATGATGACGACGATCAGGAAGAATGGAATCTAATTCGAAAAAAATTAGGTTCTGATCCTAAAATGCTTATTGAAATTGAACTTTCCCAGGAAAGTGTGCCGTCAGCCTACTACCAAATGGCTTTTGATTTTTGCCAGAAATGGCATTCAGTGTTTCAAAATGTTGCTGAGGATATCCTCACTTGCGAAGAAATTGAAGGAAGAATTTAAGTAGCAAGACCGGGGTCACAAGACCGGGGTCAGGTCTGACATTCATACATTTTTTAATCAAGTACAAAGATTCATATGGAGCGGGGTCAGGTCTGACATTCATACATTTCCAACCCGGCTGGCGATTAGGAACGGGGTCAGGTCTGATATTCATACATTTCCAAGCCAGTTGGGAGGTGAGGGGTCAGGTCTGACATTCATACATTTTTTGCGAATCTCTAAGGGGGAGATGCATGCATCTAAAAATTGAAATGCCTAAAAATCTTGTGGCCGAAGAATTAGTGCTGCAAAAAAATATACCTTGCTATTGCCGCATTGCCAGGGAATTTGAAATTATATTTCAAAGCCCTTTACCGGAGGCGCGTGGTTTAGTGCTGGAATGGGATAGAAAGCTGCTTGAAGAAAGGGCTCTCGCAGGCGGCGGGGGCGATTACACGCATGCCGCTAACGGCATGATTTCTATTGAAGAGGTCGGTACTAATTTGTACAAAATTCACGACCTAGCCTTTTTTTATACAGAGTTTGGATGGTGCCAAATATTGCTCAATGGCGAATATGCTACTCCTGGGAAGTTCTGGGACGATGACGAGGAAGACACGATTGGAAGGTAGCGTGCCAGGCGAGAGATGGATACTGGGTCAGGTCTGACATTCATACATTTCCAACCCGGCGGGCGATTACGCGCCGGTAATTGTCCCTACACGCTTTGGAGGAGTAATGGTGAACAGCGATGCGTCTAAAGTTGAAGGCGGATTGAAGCGATTAATGCAAATTGAATTCGAACGATCTGACTACGATCAAGAGTTAGCCGCGAATTTGGCCTGCGAATATATTCGACGGGTGGCCGTGATGTCGGAACAGGAGCAGATAGCTCTGCCATCGCCATTTTTCGATCCACTCACCATCTTGTCAATTGACGGACATGCTGCAAAGCATGCCATGTTGGAATTTCAGTCGACTGCAGGTGCTCAGGTGAAAAATGCCTACTTGCGCAGGACCTGTGAGTGTTTCTTACAATGGTGCGAAGGGATTGATGCGGGAAAAGTCATTGCTATTCAGTACGCGGAACTTTTCGAGCCACTAATCAGACTTATCGAACTTGGCGGATCATTTGGTTTTCATCATGGCGATTTGGTGGTTGGTACGAGTGCAGTTCCGTTGCGTGACTGGAAGCGCTTGGGGTGAGGGGGCAAGACGAGGGGCGGGGTCAGGTCTGATATTCATACATTTTTATCCTTTCGCACGATTTCCTTCCGTTAAGCGTAGATAAACTGCCTACTAAATTGGAGCGGCATGAATGATTTTTAGAGAACAACTCACCTATGCAGAGTTACCAATCCAATTGTCTGGACTGTTTGACGAATCTGATTTTTTAGCAGCCTATGACTGCGCTGAAAACGGTTCAGTGTTGGTTTGGATTATAAATAGAGAATTGGGCAAGCAACAAGAAATTGAGTATTCATTATCCTTGTCTCGTGTCTTATCGGTTGACGAGCGTGAAAAAGCACTTCCCGCGTCAGAAGAGGTGTTTGTTGAAGGCGTGCCATATAGAGTAATCAAAAGCGCTATTCTTGAGCAAGGCACTAATGTGCGTTACGAGGTCTACAGTGTTTTCTCGACAGATCTAAATGAGAAAATCGTCGAGTGCGACCAAATGTTTGCTTCACCCACATTAGAAGATATTGCTGATGTTGTTCGTCCAGCTGTTGAGCGTGAATTATTGCCAAGCTCATACGCGCAATGGCTATTGGACGATCGTGTCAATTATTGGGTTGCGATGTTGTATCGCGTAAGGCGTCAAACGGCAGAGACAGGTGCTTTAGAAGACGATATTTTTGGGATTGGTCTGATCAATAAAATGAAGAAAATTGATACAGATGTAAGTTCAATACTCACGCCTATATTAAAAAGACTTGCAATAATGGAGTCGATTAGCCCAGTCGAATTAATTAATTCGTTTAACAGAAGAACCGGTCTCAGTATTTCGCCATAAGGTGTGAGCGGGGCGAGGGGGCAGGTCTGACATTCATACATTTCCAACCCGGCGGGCGATTACGCGCCGCGCAAAGCTAGGGGTCAGGTCTGACATTCATACATTTTCGACACTGGATAAAGTAATAAATGCCCAGAATTAATGGGTTGAAATAACGAAAGGCATAAAACGATGAAAACGAGTGATTTTGAAATCTCAATCTCGGAAAAAATGCTGACTGCGTGCAGAGCATGCATTCCACTCATAAAGGAAGAATTAGTTCAAGAATCAATTTATGCGTTTACGATTTTCTGCGATTCAGGATTTACCCATATGGGTATTGCCGTATCAACTAGGGAAAGTGTTGCTCGGAAAATCAATAGCAATGTTGATGTAGGAGTTCCAGATAATGTGTTTCTAATGAATGCTTCAGAATGGGATTATTTGGCAATTCATAATGAATTATTTGAAGAAGTTGGTGTTTTGATAGATGAGTTTTATGATCGATATTACGACCAGGATTTTGATGATGCGCAGTTTTTAGGTAAGGGTTCTGATTTTATCGATCAATTCGCATGCGACTTATTTATGCGGATAATAGTAGATGTAATTAAGCATTTGAAAGCTGCTAGTGATTTAAGCGATAGTCCTTTTGAGTCAGATTTGTTGCTAGGGATTCAATTTACTGATCCAGAAATGGATGAACTCGATTATATTAAGTCTGTCTCACATGAAGTTAATTCACGTAGCTGGCATGACCAAGTCGAAAATAATTACAAATATTTTGAGGATTTAACAGCGACGAGAGAGGCAAGGGGGCATTTCTGATATTCATATATTTCCAACCCGGCGGATGTTCCACGCGAAGCGACAAAAGTTCGACTTCGAGACGCGTCAAGTGTGCAAAATAGGATATGAGTTGATGACAAAAATTGGTGATCTTTTCAATGAATTTTTGGCGCTTTGCGACCAAAGCCGCCCCGGCTATCGTGAAAGCTTAGGGCGTGGTCTGCCTAGGTTAGAAGTAGAACATAGACTAAAAACAATTTTCAAATCAGCAGTTGATATACCTGAACTTGTTCTAGAAATATATTGCCAAGTCGATGGCACTTTGAGAAATGTAGCTGACCAAAAACTCATGGATTTTATTCCGGGCTATCGCCTGATTCATTTAAATGAACTTGAAGAGGAATTTCAGAAATTAATAGCAATTGTTGGGTCATCTCAAGTTCATAATTTTCCGCTCCTTGCGAATCATTCTAGTGATTCTGTTTGTATCGAAAGTAGATCTGGAAATAACGAAAATAGCATTAGCAGTTTTCTACATGACGACCCTCAGTTTGAGTTGATGCATTTAAATGCAGAAGATTTTTTGAAAACTGTCATTGCATTTTACAGAGAGAATGTATATTTTTTGGACCCAGATGGGTTCCTTGATTATGACCTTGATAAACAAGGGCTTGTTGGTGAGCGATTAAACAATGGAATTTCATATTGGCAATAGAGCAGGCGCTGAGAGTCAGGTCTGACATTCATACATTTCCAACCCGGCGGGCTATTACGCGCTGCTAATCGCCTCTACGCGGGCTACCAAATTTCAAATAAGGGCTAGGCATTGTCATGACGCATATATACCAATGGTTCTCGTTTCCCGATGAGTTTTCTGTTGCCTGCGCGAAGTGTAAAGGACATGCAATTTGCACAAATGCACCGATTGTCAGAGGAATTCAGGATGGAGCCAGCATTAGGTACGAGACCATCGGTGAACCGGGTATCTTTGAAGGAGACATTTCTTGTCTCAATTGTGGCTTCTCAGCAGGGCTCGGGGTCACAGCAGGGCTCGGGGTCAGGTCTGACATTCATACATTTCCAACCCGGCAGGGCTCGGGGTCAGGTCTGACATTCATACATTTCCAACCCGGCGGGCGATTACAGAAAGGTTTGTGTACATGCAAGTTGAACGACATTCGATAGATAGTGCCTACATGAAGGGCATCGTGGAAAGGGCAAATCATGCCTTTGAAGACTTGCCTCAGTTCGTAGATGGTTCCAGGCGAACACCAAGAAATCTAGGAACCCTGGCGAATGAAGCAATTGCTGCCGCAGCATTTGAACATGTAATCGATCCAACGTCGCAACGAATAGCAGGCGCATTGCGTCTGGCTGCAGAGGCAAGAAGTGCCCTCTTTGCAACTGCATTGAACCCCCAGGGCCCGGTTGTGGCGCGACTTGGTGAGGGGGAGCCGGTGATCTATAAATCTGCCCCTGATGAAAGTTCTGTATATATAGGTGCTTGGCTAGACGGTTTTTTTCTTAACGTCATTTGTGGCGATGTGGATGCAATCAAGCTGCTATGTCAGGTTCCGAATGAACTTTTTCTCCGTACATCAACGAGGGGGAGTGAGTATCTGTATCATTACAAAGATGCTCTTTGTGCCTACGTGAACGGGACAGAAGGGGTGGTCGAGGGAATACTGGCAGCGTTAAGAGCAACCGATCCAGATAGGCCAGACATACATGATCGTTCCGGTACCTTGTTATTGGATGTGCCGCAGTTAGAAATTTTCATGTACTTGATTTCTGAAAATCCTAAATTTGAAGAAACATTGAATCTGGCGTTGGAAAAGCATCGAGATTATTGGTCGAGCACACAGCAGAGTCAACGAAATTTCCGTGGCTTCATTTCTATTCCATTAACTGGTCTCGCAGCACTTGGCAGAAATAGGGACATTAAATTTGATGTCGCATCGCCATACTTGCCAATGGATTTGGTTTTACTTTGAGAGCCGCTGGGTCAGGTCTGACATTCATACATTTCCAACCCGGCGGGCGATTACGCGCTGCTAATCTTCCATAAGCGGGCTGAATAGGACAATAGCAAGGACGACAGGATCATTCCTCATAGAAATGAGGATTAAGCAAAAGTTTCTCCACAAAATCTTCAATGTCATTTGCTATTGGTTCGCTCTCTCCGATATGCCTATAAACAAATTCTGAATTACTAGAACTTGGTCGAAAAACTAAAAATCTAAATGATCCGCAGTCAAAAAAAGGTACATCGCCAGGCAAAAATTCTTCAGGAGGAGAAAATTCAGAAGTACCATTATATAAATCGACCATGTCCAACGGATGTACGAATAAATTCCGAATGTCTGATCTATCTTCTACACCAAACCATCCATACCCAACGCTTTGATAAAACCTCTTCAAACTGGATGGTAATTTAAACCCAAATTCTGCTTCAGCTGCATTTATGTCAGCTACATCAACCGACATAAATCGCTTACTTCCAACACTCGAACCAATATATTTCTGCAATTTATCAAATATAGACATCAAATGTTTCCTCTGCACTCAGCGCGGGGACTGGTCTGACATTCATACATTTCCAACCCGGCGGGCGATTACGCGCTGCTAATCGTCCCCACGCGGGCTCGCACAAATCATAAATTTGCGTTGCCCCAACAAATAATCAAATCGCGGAACTCGGCCTTTCTTTCCACGTGGTTAGACAATAAATTCAAAATATCCGCTATCTCAGATGCCTCGAAGCCACCGCTATTAAGCTGACACCAAGCTAGATCAAAGCGGCCGCAGTTAATATGATTCCGAATTTCGTTTAATCCTGAAGGTGGTAACCACCACTCAGGTTTTCCCAATTTTTCGCCATTCTTGAGTACCGAAGGTAGGTTCTCTTTGAAAATATCTAAATTCGCTAATCCAGATACATCTTCACATTCTTCAAAAATGGCCTCAACTTCATTAGATCCACAAAACCCGATTGATTCAGCAAATTGACCAACTTCATCTAGATCCGGGACATTGCATAGAGAATCAAAGACCAACCATGCCTTTAGCTGGGACAAATTCTTAGCTATTTCAATAGCGGAAGTCTCGCCAGAAAAATATTCAATGAATGTATCAGGTTGATCGCCAAACCAATGTCTGGCAATTCCGATATATCCTGGCCAACTGCCTTCACTCCACAATGGAATTAGAACTGGGGGGAATCCAAAACTTAAATCAGCCGGAGCCTTAAAAGTAAATTCAGCGACGGCAACCCCACCTTTGGCAATATTCTGTATTTCTTTTGAAAAGCCATGTTTAGACAAAAAATCTAAGTAGTTCAAGTGCACTCCGAAATTACAAGATAATGGTGGTAAGGGTATTAGGTGATAATCTTATCATCATTGGTTTGATTCACCGACAGCCCCCCGCATCCTTTTCCTCCTGCCCCTTCCTCGTCTCCATCTCCAATTGCGTAGTAAACCCCTGCGCCGAAACGCTGTGCGTGGTTTTGACGATGATCCAGTCCGTATCTCCGATAGGCGCTTTTAGGCTTGGGATGGTGACGCCCATCATGGGGGTAATGTCTGGCCTGCCCAGCGCAAGGGTAAATTGCAGAGTTGCCTTGCCGCGCTTTACCCGGTTCATTTCTGCCTTTGCTGCTTGCTCTGCTGCCTCTTGATTGGGGTAGGTGTGGCGCAGGCGTTTTGGGTTGTCGTCTTCGCCTATCAGTTCGCTTTTTTCCTTGGCGTCGTTGGGGTCGTGCCATTGGGCGCGTACGCCGCTGTAGGCGTCGCGGCTGGCGGTGTGGTAGCGGTGTTTGTCGCCGTCGCGGCGTTCCAGGGTGATGGTGGGTAGGCTTTCGCCTTTGCTGTTGCTGCCCTCGTCAATAGGTAAGAACAACAGGGCGTCTTTTTTGACGGTGGCCACGGCATCAAACCGCTTGCCCAGCCGGTTCAAGAAATTAATGTCTGATTCATTGGTCTGGTCTATGTGGTCAATGACTTTGCCTTGCAGGTTTTGGCTTACCTTGGGCGTTAAGTCGTTGTCCTTGGCAATCTGGCCCACGATATCGGCCACAGTCTTTTTGTCAAAGCTGCGGTCTTTGCGGGTGCGTACTGGCTTTGCCATCTCTGCACTACGGGCGCGCAGGACCAGCATGTCTGGCGCGCCTTCGTGTTCCACTTCATCCACCACGAAAGTGCCTTTGTCTACCATGCCAGCGCCGTTGCCACCCCTATGCCAGCCTAGCTGCAAAGTGATCTTGACGCCTTTGCGTGGAATCGCCACACGGCCGTCGCTGTCGTCTATGGTGATGTTGAGTTCATCAACGGCGTTTTCTCTGGCCTCGGTCAGTGTCAGGCTGACCAGGCGCGGATATATCTTGCTGGTGATGTCTTGGCCGTCCAGGGTGATGGCAAAGGCGGGTTTGTTGTGGCTCATTCTAAATCTACCTCTTCCCATTCAATGACATCATCGCCCAGATCCGGGCCGCCTGTGTGCGGGTCTACCTGGTCACCCAGGTCAACACGCTTTAAGCTGAGTGAGAAATCTATCCTCTGCGGCATGCCATCATCCAAAAAGGTGTTTTTGCCCTTGGTTAAATTAGTGATCAGAAATTGCCCGTATATGCGCCCGGTACCTTCCACCAACACATAGGCGTCCCCAGCGTCCCCCATTTCTTCCAGATCATCCAAAGACGCCGGGTCACCGGCAAAGGCCGGGGCCATCCAGCCAGACAAGGTGATGGTGTTATCACCTGGGCCTAAAAACTGGTGCGCGTCACGTTCGCCCACGCGGCTGGTGTTGGGGTGCTTCCATTCGATTTGTTGCTGGAATTCTTGGTACGCGGCCGTGGACAGGCTGAATACAAACTGGCCTAAACTCATCATCATGGTGCGTCGTCCTTCTTACGATTCATCATAGTCATGCATGGCAGACCGGCGCTGCTGTGCCTGCTGCCGCTCACGCCTGTCCAGTTCGGCGGCCACGGCCTTGGCAATGGCTTGCGGGTCTGCGCCTGCAGGCGGGTTAATCACAATCTGGATATTGCTGGCAGCGGGTGCCTGGTTACTGCTTGCGCTGGCCGTGCTGTTGCCTTGCGCCTGCACTGGTGGGCGTCGGTCAAACTTGATCGGCTCGGCCAGGCGTGGCGGTTCTTGCCTTTGTGCAGCAAACTGCACCAGGGCGGCTTGCTGCGGGTTGAATGGCACCGGGGGCAGTTGAGCAAATGCGGGCGTCATGGTCGCGCTTAGTGCCATGCCTGCACCCATGGCGGTCATTTGCCTGGTAACGCCATTCAGCTTGTCCAGCGGCAGCGCCTGGGCTTTTTCTATACCGATAGACAAGCCTTGCATGGTGAATTGCCCCAGCTCCGCAAAGACCACGCTCGGCGAATGAATGCCGAGCTTTTCCTTAAACCAGGACACAACATTGTCTGCCATGGTGCTGATGGTATCGCGCACGGTGCCAGCGGCGCTGGTGATGCCATTCACCAGGCCTTGCATCATGTTGCTGCCAAACTCGCTAAATTTGGCGGGTAAGTCGATGGTGAAATAGCCATACACTGCCGCCATCATGCTGCGGAATTTCTCTACCGGGTGCCAGCCTTCTATAAACGCGCTCAGTGCAGCGATGCCGCTGTTAAAGCTGGTTTTGATCGATGCCCACAAACCACTAAAGAAGGCACTCACTTGCGCCCAATTGCGATAGATCAGGTAAGCCGCTGCAGCTATGGCCGTAATCGCCAGGCCTATGGGGTTAAGCAGAAAGAAGCGTAGCACCACGCCAAGTAAGCGCATTAACCACATAAAGCCACTGCCCACAGCACGCAAAACAGGGCCAAGGCCGCGCAGCCAGACGCCTATGCGGGCAATAAAGGGGCCGATTCTGGCGAATGCCGCGCCCAGCCGCGCCAGTGTGCCAGCCATGAACGCCCCTCTAATGCCCAGCATGGCAAAGCCAAAGCGTAGCAGTGCCAGCGGGCCTATGATGGTGGCGAGGGCAATGGTTAGCGTACCCATGACGAGTAAGCCAACGGCCAGGCCAGCAAACGTAATAGTAAGCACCTTTGCCGCTGTCTCGTGCCGGTTAAAAAATGCTGTCAATGACTGAATGGCAGAGGTGAGCATTTCAAGGCCACGGTTCACGATGGGCAATATATGCTCGCCAAGTTGCTGCTCCAGGGTATTGCGGCGTGCAATTAAATCAGCATATTTACCATTAACAACCTGACCAGACTCTTGATACAAAGGCTCAACACCGAATGCGCCTTTGGCAGCTTTGCGGTGCTTTTCGATATTGTTGCGTTCCAAGTACCAGGAGCTGTACAAATTAGCCGCCGTACTCTTTGAGAACATGGTGGCAATTTTTTGCATGACCTGGTTGTCTGTCATGCCAGGTTTTTTGATTTTTGGTATGACATCTTCCATCAAATACTGGAAAGGGTCAGCGGTGTACTTTTCTGATGCGCGTAGTGCATCGGGCATCAGTTTGGTGATATGTCCGGTTGTGCCGTATTTGATTGACTCAGGCTTGATCAAGCCTGCCTTCATTAGTTCTTCTGCAGTTTGTTGAGTCGTGCGACCTGCTGCCCAGTTGTTGTACGCACTCATCAAGCCCGTACCAGTACGAAAGCCACCCATCTCTTGTACGCTGTGCAGCATTCCAAAAAAGAAGCTTTCGTCAGATAATTGTTTGGCGGCCACACCACCCGTTTTAATCATGTTCAGTAATTCTTCAGGCTTGACCAGTCCACCAGAGGCAACATAAGCCTTGGTGGAAAAATCCAGCACGCGCTTAAAGGTGTCCATGTCTTTCAAGGCACCGCGCAGCTCGGCCACTTTGATCAAGTCCATAAACATTTGCTCTGCGGCCTCGCCATGGCCTTCGCCAGCGCCTTTCTTTTGCATTACCCCCTCGATACCAAACTTCATTTTAGCCAGCATAGGGGTGATTTCCTGGGCGTGGTGAAAGTCGCGCAAGATAGACTGCGCCTCTGTCAGCAATTTCAGATTGTCTAATGTGCTGCTGCCCATGATGTTCATCCCTTTGGCAAACTGCACACCTTCTTGCACCATGTGTTCACCTATGCCCAGGGCACGCAGACGCGAGGTTTGCTGTTGAAATTGCGCTGCCTGGTCTATGCTTTTAATGACTGGGATACCCATGGTGCCACCTGCAACGGTCATACCCAGGCCATTGCCGGTCATATTGCCCGCCATTGAGCGGGTACCGTCCATACGTTGACGGGCTGCTGCAACCTGTTGCTGTCGTCGTGCCAGTGCTGCAAGCTGCTGTTGCTGGGCGACGATTTGCGCAGAGGTGGCGGCCATGTTATTGCGCAAGCTACGTTCATGGGCGCTGAGTTGCTGGGTGCTGATGCCTGCCGCATGCAGGCTGCTGCGCAATACCTGCAATTGCTGGCTTTCACGCTGTAGCTGTTCCTTGATCAGCCTGGCCGCTCTGGTGGCGCGGTCAAACTCCCGCGTCATGGCGCGGGTGGGGTGTTGGGTGTTGCGCATTTGCTCGGCCAGGGCTTTGACCTTTTGCTGGGCGGCACCCAGCCGCCCGGAGGATTCGCGCAAGCTGGCAGACATGCGCCTGAAGCCGGTAATGTTTTTCTGTTGCGCGTCCATTTCCTTGAGACGGTCGCGCAAGGCCTTTAAAGCCTTGCCGCTGGCCGACGACTGGGCCATGATGCGCTTCAAGGGCGCGGTGACGCGCTCTATCATGTTAAAGATTACCTGCAGCTTCAGGTCACGTGCTGACATAATTACTCCGCTGAGTTTCTCACTCTGGCGCGTTCACGCC
>NZ_JAUXQE010000029.1:0-25564 GCF_030683615.1 Undibacterium sp. | reverse complement strand
CTGGCTCAAAAATGCCTATGACTCAGAAACTGACAAGGAAGGGTGGTGGGTCATCAGCTTTTCGAAGATGGCTCAGGAAATCGGCTTTGATTCAAACAACCGTGACTACCTTCGCAATTCGGCGTTAGAGCTGATGCAGATTGTTTTTGAGTACGATGTAATTTCAAGAACCAATCAACGACTGCTGTGGAAAGCTAGCGTACTTTTCCCCGACATTGAGATTCAAGACGGTTCGATTCGATACCAAATCAGCGGTCAGTTAAAAGACAGAGTTTTGAATCCCGATATGTATGCTCTGGTGGACCTCAATGTTCTGCGCCGTTTCCAACGAGCATCTTCCATACCAATTTATGAGCATTGCGTCCGCTTTGTAAATTTAGGAAAGACTGCAGAAGTTGAACTCGTGACCTTTCGTGAAATCGTATTGGGATCAAAGTCGCATGACAGTGCACACATGGAATATAAGTATTTCAAACAACGAGTACTTCGACCTAGCATCATTGAAATCAACACTTTTTCCGAAATAACCATTGAGCTTCTGGAAGTCCGCGCGGGGCGCCGAGTCAACACGCTACAGTTTCTTGTCAAACGAAAAACGAAGCTTGAAGTACCCACAGAGGATCCGTTGGAAGTAGAAAAGATTACAAAATTACTGATCGATTTCGGCCTCCAGTTGCAGTCAGTCAAGAAGCTTGTAAAGCAGCATTCCAGCAACGAATTACTCGCTGCATTGGAATACACGAAGAAGCGATTGGCAGATAAGCGCTCACCCGTTGACAACCCACCAGCTTATTTTCAAAGAGCGTTAGAGGAAAGATGGGGAATTGTTGATGAAACACCGGTTGCTGAGTCCAAGCCAACGACAGATCGCAAAGTACCTCAAGCTGGAAAGAAGCAACTCAAAGAGGCCTACCAGCTGCATCGAATTGAAGAAGCAGAAAAGTATTTCAGCGCAATGGATGGTCAAGAACAAGAGCCTTTGGTAACACGTTACAACGGTGAACAAAAGATAGCAGGGTTACGGTTCAACAGCAAACGACGGGCAAAAGCAGCGCAATCAGCATTTTTTCAGTGGTTGGTTAGTGAAACCTGGGGTCTGCCTACCGCTGAACAGTTATTGGAGTTTGCTGAGACCCTGATGAATACGCCTAAAGCAGCTTGAAGGCGTCGCGAAAGCATGACAAGGGGTGAGGGGTAGACCAGCCAAGCAAGTGCAGCCATCAGGCCGCCAGAAGCCTGCAAACCACACAAATAAAAAAAGGCCCGTTCGCAGTTGTCACTGCGAAAGGGCCTTTTTACTGATTATGCGACCGCGAGAGGTCGTACTTTTTTGCGTTTGCCGTCGCGAACGACGCCAAAACGAGACCACACATCTTTGTCGATGCTGATCGGCATCACTGTCATGTAGTCCAAATTGATGAAACTCCCGTGGCTTTCAATTTCACCTTTTGTAAAAAGTTGCCAGAGGATGTTCGCCGCAAACAGGCTCACGGCCGGGTTGATGAATAGCGATTGTTTCTCCAACGCCTGCGCAAGTGAACACGACGGAAGATCGTCATCCGCGTTGTCCAGTTTGCGATTGATAAGCTCCGGAAACAACTCGCCAATGTGGGGCAGTCTCCACTCATCATCCGTTTTTCGCTTGTCACTGGTCACCTCACCCAGTACAACCTGCCCATCCCCGGCTCGATTTCCGAGATCCAGGTAATACCTGACACCTCCTGATGTTCGTTCCAGGCATCGAAGCATGGCCAGGCGCGCGGCCCGGTTGTCAACAGCACCAATAACAAGATCGACATCGGAAAAACCTGTGGTCTTCGTGGTCAACCTGTTTACGTCCGCCGACCACATCGTGTCCCCCAAAGCCATGTTGGCCCGGTTGATCAAGGTCATTGCCTTGTAAGTGCCAATGTCACACGGATAGAAGGCCTGACGGCCTACGTTCGCGTTGGTGACCACATCGTCATCGATCAACAGGACATTCAGACCACGCGGGTGTCCGAGAGCAATCATGGCGCGATGAAGGCAAACAAGGTGCTCAAGCATGCGACTGCCTGAGCCCCCTGCGCCGACCAAAACCACTTTGATTTGCTTGGCAACTAGCTCTTTATGCAAATAGTGCTTCATTGTTATTGAAACCTTTCTTGAAATTTCCCATCGTTGTTTAGAACAAGAGGAATGAACTCATCAATGGCAACGAGGCGAATGACGAATTCAGGTGTTGTTTGATCTACTTTTCCGATGACCGCCGAGACCTTGATCCCGCCTGCGTCATCCTGGTCATCCAGCTTTGAAAAGAAGGCTCCGTAGTGCCCGTGACTGTGTATGTCGACGACAGCCACATCATCTTCGGCCAGTAAAGGCTCCAGGTAATCAATCCGCGCCCGGCTTGCATGGGTCGCGTGTCGCACCTCAAGCCGCCACTGGTGCAGTGTGTGGTTCCACACCATCAGGGCTGCACATTCGTCTGGAAGTGCCTTCTTGGCCACTTCCAGGAAGTCGCTCCAGAGCTGCACGGGGGGTGCAGCAACCAGAAACTCCAGTGACTCTGCCAATGCCCCGTACGGCAGATTGCAGGCGCCATGGAGCTTTCGTCTGACCATCCAGAAGGTGGATATCTCGCGAACGACCCCGCCAGCGGAAAGTATGTTGCGAATCCCGGCTTTTGAGGCACATGGCATCGACCCTTCGTGCGGCGCGATGACAACAGGAAAAGTCTCTTGCACTGATACGTCGAAAGTCGCGTCCGTCATCAAAATTCTCCCGTGGGTCGGGGTAATTTGTTGAGCTTGTCAACGACCAAAGGATCAAGGAGATCTTGAATAGTGAGCGGCATTCGAACCAGCCGGTTTTCGGGAAATTTATCGGGTGGTGTTGCCACCACTTCTTTCCAGAAATTGACAGGATGCTTCCCTTTGATCAACCTGTCCTTCATCACGAAATTCGGGTGAGTGAAGTGGGATCCGAAAAAGAAGATTTCCCATGCTTTTGGATCCCACATTTCCGCTTCACGTGGAAGGGTGGCATTGCCAGTACAGACCAGTCCCCTGCCCCACACGTTGAAGAATGGCGCTTGAAACAAAGTCGAGTTCTGCGAGGGGCGTCCCGGTTCCTTGACTGCGAACAGGTAGAGTCCTTTGCCTTGGATGCTCAACCAGACCAAAGCAGGCACAGGACACACGGCAGAACCATCAAACGTGTTTTTTACGTGTGAAGAATGCTTGAAGAACATCGGCCTTGTTTCAGCCGGAGTCCACCAGATCATGCGATCGGTACCTTTGGCCAGGATTTTTTGATCCAGCCAGATTGTGGACTGCGTGTCTTGTACCGAACTCAACCCTTTGTAGATGCTGGCCAGGTCTTTTTCCGACATGGGTCGGCCCGGCATGATCAGCGGTTTGTCACCAACTGTGTCCATATGGTGAATTGTTGCAAACTTGGATTTTCCGTAGTCCCCGCGTTGCGACCCATACAAAATAATGGCTCCAACGGGTACCGGATTTGACTGCATTTCGGCAATCGATGTTTTGATCATTTGATCACCTCAAAATGAGATAAAGCTTTGCCGATCGCCGCGTGACGGGTGACAAAGTCTTTGATGGATTGAACAAGTCGGCTGACGCTGACCTGGTTGCTTGGATCTGCCTTGAACTCGATATGAATCTCTTCGTATTCACCGTGCTCCTGCATTTCTACTTCGTGATGCTGAATCAGGTCGAGCACCATATCTTCGTCATTCCAAACGAGGGCACATGAAGCTCCAATGCATTCAGCACCGTATTCATAGTCATCATCCTCATGATGCGGTGCCGCTGTGTCCTTCATAAGACTGTCGGGCCGTGCGAGCTCGTGCAACAACGCAAGGAAGTCTGCCACGATGGTTTTCAGTTCCTTCGGTGCGCGTCCTTTTAGGAACTTTTGCACTTCATTGAGGGTCGCGATGTATGGTTTTTTGCCAAGTGGCGAGCGCTTGTGGGTGGCTGGATCGTGCTCCATCCTTGCCAACATCCAGGTGTGTCCGTCAACCGCCTTGATCAGATCAGATGGCCAGAAAAAGTTAAGTTCCTGTTCCATTTGTTCACGGGTTAGATCCTCCTCCCCGCCACTGCTTTGGTTGTACTCTTCAATGAAACTTTCATCATTAAAGTGTGCACCTGCGTAGTGGTTGTATTCCAAAAAATCAGCCGCGTCTTGCACGCGGTAGATCGGGTAGCGGTCTTGAGTGGCTGCTGATGCAGCTTCAAAGACCCACCAGCCCAAGCCTTTGCGCGCCTTGTTAAGCGCGTCAACGACTGGCTTCATCCGTAGGACCGCAAGGTTTCCTGTAGGCGAAATTTGGACTTTTAATGCTGTTTGACTTACCGAAAAACCCATGTGAATGGACAGGGGTAAATGGGATCCGCATGCAGCTGCAATAGATGTATTCCATTGAGCCTGTAGAGTTTTTTGAATGGTTGTGAACTTGCCGCCTGGGAGCGCCACGCCATGGGCGTGTGCTTCCAGTGCAAGGTTCGCAAGAATTTGTTCAGTAACCTTATCCCCCATGTCAAGGACATGAGGGATATCAGGGTGGAGCGCTGGCAGACACCAGGCCCCTCCATTGATAGGGTTTAACCGAACCGGCTGTACGCTGCTGCCGGAGCAAACAGCGGAGTCGATTTCTCGCGATTGTTCACAATCGATTGAACGATTTTTGAACATTCCTGTGATTCCTGAATTTGTTGAATGGTGGCGTTGTACAGCGGGTTAGTGCTGACCACGGTTGACTTCCCATTGACGATGTTGCGAATCGCCGTAAGGTGTCCTATCCCCTTGGAGCCGACTGCTCGGGCAAAGGTGTAGGTACTGGTGCCGTCCTTGGTGACAGGACCTTCGATCACGCTGTTGAGCAGCTCGGGGTACTGAGTCGCAAAAAACAGTCTGATCTGATCGATCGTCTTTTGAGGCGATGGATCGGACATTGTGATGCCGTTGTAACGGAAACGGCGGACGATGATTTTTCCTTGCAGTGCCATGTAGATTTCTCCTTACAGCGTGAAAGGCATCGGGTCGTTTGTCGTCGCCACTCGCGTTGCTGTTGTCGCCGAAGTAGCGACATCAGGATCACCAGTTTCGTCGTCCTCGTCAAAGTCATTCAAATCTGGACCGGCTTTTTTGGCTGGCAAGCTTGTCGTGGACTTTGTCGATGATTTCGGTTTTGCTGCTTGTGCTGCTTTGGACGCTTCAAGCGCTGCCGCGACCGTTTCTGCTGCTTGTTGCTCCATAGAGGCGAGCTGCTCGCTGAGCGAAAGATTTGCGGTTGCGAACCCAGCGATTACTGCAGGGAACTCGGCGTCAAGTTCCGCTGGTGATGCGATGAATGACTTCGCAACGAGTGAGAAGCCGGACTTGCCAGTTTCACTGGTTGGTATCACCGAGACTTCGAGCTTGCCGTCATCGGCTTGTTCGATTTGGATTGACAACTTGATGCCCTTGGCAACCAGGGTGGCGATGTTCTGAAAAAGCATGTGATTCTCTCTAATGAAGAAAGGGGTCACACCCCGTCAGGAGCGTGACCCCTGATGGGTTATGTTGTCAGGTTGGCTTTAGTAGCTAACGAGCTTAGGGATACGGCCGCGGTATTCGAAGTCCTTGACTCCAAGCACAGCCGTGGTGAATTCTTCCTTGGAACCGTTACGCGCTTTGGCGTATGCGCTTCCCATGGCGGCTTTGATGCCTATCTCTTCGCACACGGCGTCGAGTTCATTTTTGGTGAGCAAGTCGAAAAACTTCTTGTCCACCTTCCAGTAGTTCTCAACTTTGACGTCAAAAAACTTCAGAATGCCAGTCACATCCTTGATCCCCAACGGTGATTGACCGTCATTGACGCAAGCTGCAATGTGATTGAGTGCCCCGCCAAGCTGGGCTTGGTCAAGGTTGCTGATGGATTTCATCAAGTCTGCAGGGCCTTTGGAGGCTTTGCTTCCGAGCAATGGCTCAACAGCCGTCGATAACGCTGACTTGCTGAGTACCGATGGGTTGGTCAGGCAAAGAGCCATCAACACCATCCGGTTTTCCGCAACAGGCAGTTTTGCAATTGCCTTCTCGAAAATCAGGCGCCACAGCTTTTCGCGGTGTTCCTTGACCCGAGTGCTCGGTTCAGAGGACGCCGGCTTGGTAGCGGGTTTCGCTGCGGCTGCGCTTGTCGCTGTTTTCGGCTCTTTGCTGCCCGCCTGGGTAGGGGGCGTCGCATCGGGCTTACCGGGCTCAGGATTGGCAGCTTGCGCTTTGGACGCAGCGTTCTCAGCCTTGAGTTTTGCAGCAACGTGCTGCGTATGACATGGGACATTCATGCACATACCTTTGTATTCACGGCCCAATTTGTCCGGGACCGTTGAAACAACAGCACCGAAATCCTTGCAGACTTTGCAGGCCAGGGCTTGCTCATGACCAACACCTTTGGGGCCATCGGCCACAAGGTTAATGACAGTCATGTTGTCGCCAGGGCGAAAGATCCGAACCACTTGGTACTCATCACTGAGCACCCTGACTTGGTCATTGATCTTTTCTGTGGTCTTTTGGTCAAAACACTGTTTGTTGGTGCACCGGCCGCCGCTGATCGCTTCCGCGAACAGAGTAGCCTGATTGCCACTGTTGTGGTGGCATGCCGTGCAGTCCACCTTGTCAAAGATCGCACCGTCCAAATGCAGTGCATTTGTCTCAAGGTAAGCCTTGAGCTCAGACACGGTCATCATCTTTTCCTGCGTGAGCAAGTGATCGAGGGCTGTGTCCTGCGACTCTTTTCGGCATGCCGACAATAGTTCGGCGTGACCCAAGTGAATCTTCTGCTCTTGAAGCGCAGCACGTACCTTGTTGGAGGCGTACATGAGTGCCAGGCGTTTGTCCAGTGTTGACTTTGACCAGCCTAACCGTTTGGCTGTTTCGTCTCGGTCGCCTTGGCATTGCCCCAACAACCTTGCGGCTGCCTCGGCTTCTTCGACCGGCGTCATATCGACACGTTCGATGTTTTCCACCAGGGCGGCGGCATCAGCCTCTTCGTCAGTCAACTGGCGCACAAGCACCGGGATTTCGGCGTTGTCACCGAAAACGGTTTTGAAAGCACGTAAGCGGCGTTCGCCAGCTACCAGTGCAAATTGGTTGTCCGCAATGGGACGAATCAGAATTGGCTGAAGCACGCCTTGCGCGCGGATTGAGTCTTCCAGGTCCTTTTGGAAGTTGGGGCAAAAAAATTGTCGAGGATTGCGACCAGACAGGATTTGTCCAGCAGTGAAACTTGAAGGTTGAGTATTCATGGCTTTTAGAAAAAAAGACCATTCCCAATCCGGAAATGGTCCCGGTTGGGTTGAATCGACGTTGCTACGCGGTAGCTCGATTACCAGTTGATGGTAAGTCCCGAAATTTTACGCGTTTTTCCAGTCAGGTCTGAACATAAAAGCTATTTTTTAGGTTTGTTCTCTGCGCGCAACCAGTTTCTTCCGAACAGCAGCGCCATTCCCTCTGTGTGGCCAGACTGCACAGTTGTGGATAAATCGTTGTGACTGGCCCATCGATTGGCCATTGCAATGACCATTTGTTGTTCCTCGCGGGCTTCGCTCAGGAGATGCATGATGGGCATGTATTCCTCGGAACACAGCATTATTCGGGCTCTGACCCCTCTCTGAACATTGGCGGTAGACGTGCCCAACCAGTCGGCTGGGTAGTGTGCCTTTGAGTCCCACGGGCGCCAATTGGCCACAGGAGTGGTCTGGCGCGCGCTGATGTACGAGCTGGACCCATCAGGTCTGAAAATGATGGCTGCATTCTGAAAACGGCCGGCGTCGGTTTCAATCTCCGCACCCATGATCACAGTTTGACCCGTAATAGCAGATGAGCTCAGGATCTCCTTCTTGATGATGGCGTGTATGCCTGGCTCGTATCGGCCAATAATTGTTTCGGGAAAAATCACTGTGTCGAACCCATCGCTGCCTCCAGCCAGTGACGCAACCATGGTCCCCATTTTCATCACGCGCTGGACCGACTCCGTGTCATCGGTGGGAAACCCCCCCCACTGCGTATGCACCGTACCGATGCGCCCTGCAACCCTGCCCCGTGTAGCGTCATCGCCATCGAGCTTCTTCCCGCCCAGCCCAACCACCGTCGCCAGCAGAAGCAGTGCGACCCACTGAACTCCTGGCGTCTTTCGAATGACTGGCGGGACCTTGTGGACCAGTGCGTAGGCGAGAGTTGGTGTCAGAAGCAGAAAGGCAGTGACCGCCACCCAGCCGCCAGCTTGCCAAAGGAATCCAAGCCCCATGATTGGGTGTCCCGGCATCACTAACGCAACTGGACTAACGATGGTCACCAGCAGAGCGAGGAAGACGGCAACAGGCGTCATCCATGGGCGCTTCCTGGACGGCCAGAACAACGTCCACGCCAATGCACTGAGAATGCCCAAGCCCAACCAGATAAAAATGCCAACGGCGAGAGATTCGAACCATGTCCCGGCGTAAGGCGGGAGAAATCGAACCACCGCCAGGTGATAGGTCAGAGTCAACACGAACGCCTGCATCCTTCCGGGTGCCATGACCCATAGAAGCGGCAACAGCAGGGCCAAGGCCGGACTGGAGTACTGCCCCCACGCCAGGACGCCTAGCCCGCTTCCAACGGCGGCGAAGAACAATGTTTGACCCATACGATGGCTCACATCGCCATGAAAATTTGGCATCAGCTCACGCCCTCGGTTTTTTGATGCATTGCCGCAGTGCGCTTGACCACAAGCATCAGCGTCTGCGAATCCAATTCTGGTGAATTTCTAACCAGCATCTTGAGCGCCAATGTAGCTACGGTGAAGACCTCTTCGGCCGGCACGGGCACGGCAATCGCACGCTTGGCCTGGCGCAGCTTGATGAACAGGCTGTTCCCTTGGTCGGATATTTCCAACGTCTTGTCCTTGTTGGGGCCGTGGTTGGACATCGATATGGAGGGTATCCATCCCATCATCGCCGCCACGAAAAGCGACAACTCTCGCCGGGTGAGTCGGAAAGTAATCTTGTCCTCCCATTTATAATGGCCATCGCCGGTGCTCGGAGCCATCTCAACGGAGAGGGTGTTGAAAACGGGTGTACCGGGATGCGTTACAGCGTCATCAATCAACGCTGGTTCAATGCACAGCGCGGCCTTCGATCCAAAGACGTGGTGGGACTCGCGCACAAACCTTTGTTGCTTCGGGTGAAGCAGAGCCTGGCGCTTGGGGTCTGCGACAACATCCCCAGCAATGACCTGAAAGGCCTGAGTTTCTGGATCTGGCCGGGCGGGCTCTTGTTCTTGCGCATTGATGATGATTGCACTGGATTTGGTGGGCGGCGAATGGGCAAAGGACGTACGTTCAGCAAATGCTTTCTTGGTACCGCGCGACCACTCAGCCATCGTCTCCATATCAACCAATTGATCGGACCCGTTATGCAGTCGATCAACCAACGCGTGGAATTCTTCGGTGAGCTCGGGTGCAAGCCCTGCAACTCCGAACTCCAAGGCATCCAGACTTATGCCTGGCAGGCCCCGATGGGTAAGCGTGTGAAGCACCCATCTTGGATTTATTTTGGCTTTGTCTTTCTGCATCACTTGCACGATTCAACTGCCGGCGAGTTGTTCGTCCTGCACCAGTGATTCGATTGAACCGTGGACGTTGGCTCCCTGATACGTTGCCAGCTTCGCAAAAAGAATACGGCCATGAACATGGCACTTGCTGGTCAGGTGCAGTTCGCCGCGAACCGTGACCGTGGTCTGGTCATCAGAATCGGCTCCTATCGTCCCAAAAATGTATGCGTCACCCTGCACTTCTATGCAGCCACTCAGGTGCCCGCCTTCCAACAGAACCAGAGGGCCGTCTGTCACATGGAGGTTTCCTCTGAACTGGCCTTCAATGAGAATTCCCCCTCCTGTGGCGTAGTCTCCAGTGACCTTTGATCCCGCTGCTACCTTGTTAGCAATATTCATTGCCACTGGATCAATAACAACGGATGTCTGTCGTTTTGTCATCGAAATTGCGCGGGAAACCTCGGCATTCATGCCGGGGAGGTAGAGCGCGTCGTGCGACCAGCACGACCCAATCCCGCATCCTTTTTAGTTGAGCTCTGGAGTTGAAAATAGCCATAGCCTTCGGCGCGCTGCGCCAACCGGCAATGTTTGTGCGAAATACCCTGCACCACCTCGGTGCCGGTTTGTATATTGAAGCTACCCGATGCCCGGACCGCCACGCGGCCCTGGTAGCTGCCGACCTTCTTGCCTGCTGGCACGTCAGCGCGCACCAGGTCCCCGGTGCCAAAACCATGGACGCGCTTGGTGCGCATCAGGTAGCCACGCGGAAATCCAAATTTATCCAAGCGCGTGCGCTGGTAACTGCCCCGGCCCGTGCACTTGAGCATCTGGGTCGGCACGCTCCAGCCAGTGGCAAAGTCTAGGACGCCCACGCATACGGCGTCCAAGGCGTGCGACTTCGGGATGTCAAACCTTGTACGGTTGAACTTAGTGCGCCCACCGGTGCCCGTCTCCACAGGCAAGCCAGTAGCTTTCAAAGCTTGGACCAACGCCCAACGCGTGCTGTTGACGGCGGCCGCATCTTTCAAAGGCTTTTTGACTTGCGCCAGGATGCGCGCCAGGCGTGCCGGCTCTTTGGCCAAGAACTCCTTGATGTCTCGTGCACCTTTCTTAGCGTTGCACGCCCCACAGGCCAAGGTCAGATTACTCACTCGGTTCGAGCCGCCCCGGGCCTTCGGGTGGATGTGCTCGACCTGCAGGGGCACTTCTTTGGCGTCGCAATAAACACACTTGCGGCCGAATTTCTCCAGAAGGTACTCGCGAACCTCAAAGCCTGCGAGCTCACCTTGTTGGTACTCCACGCCAGACACTTCAGCGTTTTGCATCAGTTGCATGTCAAAGCGAACCAGCTCACTGGCTATTCGATTGATGGGCGCCCAACGGCGAATACGTCCGACCCACGCCAGGGTGGTGTCAACTCGGTGCTGCAAGCTGGGTGCCAGCCAGCCTTTTTGCTGGTTGCCACGATTGAGGAACCGTGGCGCGCGGTAGCGCAGGTTGCTACGACGGCGCCGGCGCATTTGACTGCGAGCGGTGAGCGCCTCCGAGATTTGGCGTCCGCGGTGCATCAACTCAAAGAGATTGAGCACTGCTACGCCAGAGGTAATCTCCCCGGTATCGGGTGCGATGACTTCCACTTCGCGCACAACCGCCAGGCCCGTGAATTTACTTCCCGGGTCCAGCTTCACGCTCAGTGGCTGTAAAACACAAGAGTTCACATCCAGGTCAATGATTCGGATAACAAAGGGCACCAGGTGGTGCACGCGCGCCCGACCGCGTTCCAGCAACTGCCGGGCTCGCTTCTCGGTGCACGGCATCACAGGGTGGCCACTTCGGTCCAAAACAAAAACTGGCACGTGAACTCCAAAATTCCCCTGTGAACTGCACAGTGCAGGCTGGTTACAGCTTTGCCCCTACGGGCCTGGTGACGGATACCTTGCGGTATCGCTCCCCTCGACCATGTTGTAAGCCAGCCTTGAAGTCGTTGGACTCCTGTCGCAGCCTGTTTCGTGCTTACCCGAAGCTTGTCTACTGCTGCGACTTCCAGAGCTCCGAGCTGAGGAAGCACTCGGAGGTGGGTCTGATTACTTACTTACAACGTAGTAGCCTTGCGGCTACTGGGTCTGGAAAACCTCGTGCTTGAAAGTAGTTAACTTACAAGCCTCGTCTTTTAAGGCTGGGTGGTTTACTCCATGTATACGTTGCGTGAGTCCAGGACCAGTTTCCCGCTCTTGGGCTCTATCTTTTGAATGGTCTCACCGGTAAAAATCTTGTCTCCGGCTTTGAACTTTTGCGGTAACCGGGTCTCTGGGTTAGTCACGAGCGCGTACGAACCATCTGGAGAAATGTCAACGACCGTGACACGCCGTGCCGCAGATTTCCCTGTGGGCTCTGCCTTGGGAGATTCTGCCGCTTCGGTCGCTTTTGGCGGTGTTGTGCTCTGTCCAGCCGGGTTGATCTCCATGGGTGTTGAAAATCGACGGGTGACTGGAGCCTGGGTATCGTCAGGCGTTTTGGACGTTGGAGCTACGACAACGGGTTTTATTTCAGGTGTAGGTTTTGGCGTGTCCATCACGACGGCGCCCTTTCTTTCTTCCTCTTTGGGCGGCGCAGGCGTGGCGGGGTTTTTCGCTACTTTCGCGGCGGCATTTGTTTCCACGTCTCTTTTCGGTTCAGTAGGCGCCTGCTGTATTGGTAGTGGCAGTACCTTGACCGGGACGGGTGTCGTTTCCTGTTTTGCTTGCTCAATAATCTGTTTGGGAACTGGGGATGGTGTGACCTTGACGGGCGGCGCGACCACCACCGCGACGACAGGCTGTGTAACGATCGCAGATGCAGTGACCTGGGTGTTCGCACTGGGGTGTGCGCCGTCATGGGGGATATTGGACGGCTCGTCCATCAATGTAATCGCCCCCGATACTCCAGGGGTGGCCGTTGAGGATGCGCCAGACAGAGGCAATACGGAAACTTGTGTCGTTGTACTTGCGGTTTGTTCGGTCGTGGCAGGAGCACCAGCATGAGCATCAGCCTGAACAGACCCTGACTGCTGTTTGTATTCGTCAAACCAGCCAGAAGCGAGGTTGCCAAATACAGCAACTGCAACGACCACTGGCAGGCTTAAAAGTGCTATCCGTAAGGTCCTATCCCTCGCGGTTATCACAGCGGGTTGCACTCTAGGCAAATCAATCGTTTGCATTTCTGATTCAGTGGCATCAACAGGCGACCTGGCAAAGGCAAAACTTATTCTTGAGAGCCAGTGGTCAGGTTGCGCGGGTTTGTCGCTGCCTGGAAATGTTGGGTCATTATCGAATCGAACCTGATGACCTAGAACAATTCGTTGCGGCGTGCCTACGATGGTTTGAGTGAAATACCTTTGCGTATTGTCCATTTTGTATGTTGTCTCTGGAGAGAACATACGCATGTCCCCGACGGTGATTCCGTGCGTGGTACGCGATGTTCTGTGTTTTTCTAAATAGTTGCCGCCTACAAAAAGACGCATTCGGTCTGGAGAGTCAAATCTTGACTATTCGGGGCGACCAGGGTGGGGAGGACTTCACTGGTGGCTTGAATGGTTCGCGCGACTTCCTCTGGAGTGATGGCGGCCTCTGGTGGCTTGGTGGCCTGATCCCGTGCGCGATTGACGACTGATACAACTGCGTTTGCAAAAGCGCCGGTTACTGAACCGGTCCTGGACGCCCTGGCATTGGCGGCGCTGCGTTGGGACATGATTTCAGTCGCTGGTATCCAGCAGGTGACAACTGATTCGCTGTCATCCAGCGCAAACTGCGAGCTTGCTTGCATTGCTTCTACGACTGTTTCCATTTCTGCAAAGTTGATCCCCTCGTACTTGTCCCGGTAAACCTTGGCTTGGGCTTTAGCTGTAACGAGATCGACGCCCTCGATCAATTCAATGTTGGCGCAGTAGAACGGTTGATACCCCGAGCCCTTGGAACTCTTTGCCCAACTCGTCAGGCGCAGCGGCAGGCCCCTGAGTCCCCCATAGAGCGCTTGGAGCATCTTGAGTTTGGCTGACAGGGTGCGGTACGAGTTGATGCCGCTGCTCTGGAATTCGGTCAGTGCGAGTGGGTCATCGTTCCCCTCAATCTGCACCTTCAAACGCACATGTAACTGACACGAGTTTTCTGGTATTGCCGCAAAGGCACAGTTCTCAGGGCCGGCGCATTTAACGCTCACGGGAGCCTCGCTGGATTCGGTGCGTTGGGCGGCAGTTTCTCCGTTGCCACAGCACAGCAATTGGCCGGTGCAACGATCGAAGGCCTTGTAGCTTCCACTCAGGTTGTTTTCTGGTTTGTCAAACATGAGCCGAATCGGGATCTCCGACAAAAGCCGGCGCGAGCCAGTTTCGCTGTCCACACCAGTTAGCTTGTCGCTCAACGGGTGGGTCATCATTTTGGGCACTTCGCCTGGGATGGGCACTTCAGCATGAACGCGTGACAATATTTCAAATTCCGCTTGTTGCCCTGGCGCATCATTTGAGGCTGCAGCGTGAGAAAAACGGATCAGTCCATCAATGTGAGGGCCAATTGGGGCAAGGGCTGCGATTTCGTGAATTTTCATGGGGTTCCTTGTTAGTTGCTATTCAACTACTATGAAACCACGCTTCTCCAGTTCGTCAATAGTCTTTCTGTGTCCTTTTACGGCGCTGGCAATGTATTCTTTGCGACTGTATGTGTTGAATATATTCGGCCTGTTTTCACAGGTATCCGAGCAAGTGGCTCAATCGAGGTACTTGCTCGGGGCACCATGTCGATTTCCAACATATTTGCTATTTCGCAGGCAGTTGCGGCGCAGATTGCGATTCCCCACTCATATCTCGCGAGCTATGCGTGAGTTTCTTGGGTGGGACTAGAACGCAGGTTGCTGGTACAGCATTGCCAAGCTCTAAGGCTTAGGGCGCGTTGTTGACTGCTCTCCGCAGGAATACGGGGCTTCCCGCGCATCCTGGTGATCAGCCTGCTTGCAGAGGCTAATGCTTCCAGCGAGCGAATCCGTCGTCGCACAGGGATGCGACATCCACCATGATTTTTTCGATACCGTCTATACCGAGCTGATAGGTTCGCAATGGGATGCACGCATCAGAGCGTTCGCAGTTCTTCAGCTCGATATGCAGATCAACCTGATCGCCACCGACCGGCACAGCATCCCACTGGCCGAATTCGTATCTTTCATGCAGCGCATTGAGCCACAGCTTAAGGCCTGATGCCATTGCGATATCGGCAGGCGCTGGTGCCCCCACAATGATTCCATTGGTGCTCGAATCTTGTCCGTCATACGTTGCAACGCAAAGAGTTGAATGCAGCCGCCTGGTCAGTTCGACTGAACTGTTTGATTCAGGCGCCGGCAGAGATGGCCACGCGTTGCGTCTTGTCATCGACCCAACAAAATACACAAGTTGGGGGGCATCAGCTGGAAGTTGGGTTCCGACAGTACCAGTACCGATTGCATCAATGGCTTGACGCCACACCAGTGAGGTCAAGAATTTGCGAATTTCAACCGGATCCTGAGCGGCGAGAAACTGGTAGTTGAGCGTGTTGCTCAACATGGCGATGTCGACCCCGGCCGACATCCATCGGGACAGAGACATGACGGTGTCAGTAAATCCCTCTTTGTGGTCATTGGCGACAGCTTGATACTGGGCTACCTGTTCCTTGTCCTTGAACACAATTGGCCACATGAACATGGAGCTGTTTTGGTCGGCAACCACCGCATTGCCCTTTTTGGATTGAGTCGACAGGTTGAATACGTGCGTCCTCACGGTGTCGTAGAAAGTTTTAGGTTGTAGTCCGGACTGCGCCAACTGCCACACCTTTTTGCTGTTCCCTTCGGCCAAGGCCGTTTCAATTTCCAGTGAAGGCATGCGCCCCATGGAGACTGGTTCGTACATTGTTGATTCCATGTCGTATTCCGTTGGTTTTTTTGTTTGTCTGCTTGATGCAAGGTACCACGCCTCTGCATTGCGTCAATCGATTGGGCAACACAATTTAGTGACTAGACAGAATTGACTATGGGTGTATTCTTTTTTTATGGCTAATACAAACAAACCGTCTTTCGTAACGACTTCGATCCCCGGCATCCTGGCGGATTCTCGCAAGGTGCTGAACTTGCCGGATCATGAATATCATTCCGATGTTCATATTCAGTCTTGCAGCATGCTCAAGCAAATGCTCATTTCTCCAGCGCATTACCGTCATTCCCTCGGACGGGTGAACTCGCCAACGGACAGCATGGAGTTCGGCACACTGGTTCACTTGCTGACACTGCAGCCGCATCTATTGTTGTCCCAGGTGGCAACCTTTCCCGGTGTCAAGGACGCGCGCAGCGCCATGTACAAGGAGTTTTCGACGGCCCACGCGGGGATGATGGTCTTTGATGAGCCAACAATGCATCTGGCCGAAGCGGCTCGTGATCGCCTGTTGGAGCAGACTGTCATGGGGCGTAAATTTGGTGACTTCGTGGCTGAAGGCGAAGCGGAGGCAAGCATCTACTACACAGATCCCTCGGTCGGGATACCTTGTAGAACCAGGGTTGACTTGCTGCACCCTGAAGCTGTGTTTGATTTGAAAACCACCATGCACCCGGCCTTGCGTCAGTGGACGCGACACGCATTGAACCTGTCGTACGATATGCAGGGGTACATGTATTCACTTGCAGAGTCCCTTTTGAACAATCGAAGCAGCCCGATCCCGTTCGTGTTCATGAGTGTTGAGAACGATTGGCCACTGAGCGTTGGCGCGCGCAGAGCCGGCGATGCTTTCATGCAAGAAGGGGCCAAAAAATACCAGCAGGCCATCAGCGCTTTCGCTGCTTGCGCCAAAGTTGACTTCTGGCCCACTCCAGGCGGTGAAGAAGTCATCGAATTGGAGTACTGGCAGACCGGGCGAGGTGACAGCCTTGATTGGCTGGCCAGCATCCAAGATCGAACCTAGTCCTGTCCATTCCACGCTGGCAGAATGTGTGGCTCCTCTGTCATGTTGTGGGGGATCCTGCCAGTGCCTTTTCGATGCGCTCGCGCACTTCCTCCACCTGTTCCTGGTTCAGTCCATCGATGCTGAATTGCACCTGACCACGCGAAGGGAATACCTTGATTTTTCCGTTCTGGTTTCCAAACCTCACGACGCTACTGACTGCGCTCTGACGTGATTTTGGCCCTTCCATCTTTGCCGCAACAAGTGCTTGAGTCTGTGTCTTGCTCAGCTGCTTGGTCCTGACATCATCGATAATTTCGATGGCAACCAGATCCATGCGTTCTTGGTCGGCCTCGTATGTAGGCGACACAAACAGGGCGCTGATTTCATAGGCAATCGTGAACGCCGAGGTCTGATCAGCCTCGCTCATTTTTTGGAGCAGTCGTTCTGGGATGCGGGCGATTCGCATGTAGCTGCTGACTTGGGATTTCAGTAACGGCTTGCCTTTTCTATCCAGCATGTCTGCAGCCATTTCGTCCTGACTCGCATACACCCCATTTTCGATCAATCTTCGCATGTTGATCGCTATATCAAGGGCGGTATGGTCCGACCGTAGGTCGTTCAATTGAGAGGACCGCTTGTACTGTTCTCTCAGGTCCTTGGGAGGCGATTCGATCTTCACGTCTAACGCGCTATACCCTGCGGCGCGAGCTGCCTTCAACCGTGTTCCGCCGTCGATCAATTCGACCCTGCTGCCCTTCACAAAGCCGTTGACAGCAACGTCTTGTTTGCCATCTGCCATCGATTCAACTATGGCCTCGACATTGTCCATTCGGTAGAAATGGCGCACACCGACCGGATTTGGATCAATCAGGGCAAGCGGGATCGAATAGACCTGACCAATCTCGCAACTCTGCAGATCGAAATCAGCTGAGGTGCGTCCTGCGCTGCGAGGCAATGGTATTTCTGGGTCCGTGGGGATGGCCAAGGCTGATGGCTGAGATTGCAGGATTTGCGCGGCATTGCTGAACCGGTTGTCTGCTGCTGTCTGTGCACTATCTACCAAGGACTTGAATCCGGACTGTGCATCAAACTTGATGCGGGCCGGGCGAAAGGTGGCGGTGCCTTGTTTATGTGGTGAGACCATTATTTACCTCTTTTAGCATGGCTTGGCAGGTTGATGAGCTTCAAGGTGGCGTCGGCCAAGGCCTCGATTTCACGAACGGACTCTTCACTGCCTTTGAGCGCGTGCGCAGTTGCGCCGATCATCATGGGTCTGGAGAATGCCTTGCGGTCACCCAGTGTTAACGCAAGTGGCGGAAAGATTTTGTCGGTTTGCAGTGATTCGACAGCAGCCTTGTCATCGATCATGTGCATTCGAGTCGCGCACGGGATCACTCTCACGGGAAACTTTCGATTGGAGGTTTCCCAAACGTGTTTGGCCAGATTTTTTGCCGCTGGCAGCGCATCCATATCTGGGGCGTTCAATTTCGTTGGGATCAACGCCAAGTCTGATACCAGTAGGACGGCCCAGGTCGCCGGCTGCTCGACTGAGGGCGCGCAGTCGACAATGATGATGTCGTATTTGGTAACGAGTTTCTCAAGTTCTGCAGCCACCTTGGCGCCATAGCGATAGCCCGGCCAGATCGTCGCCGGGAAATTTTCGCCTTCATTTTTGGCTAGCCACTTCGCGCTGGTTTGCTGAGGATCGAGATCGGCAACAAGCACATCGAAGCCTCGGTACCCCAACGTCCCGGCCAGCTGACACGCGGTCGTCGTTTTTCCGGAGCCACCTTTTTCGTTGTAGATAGCTACTATTTTTGCTAGCGTGTGATTGCTCAATGTATTTGCCATTTTGTATGAGTCCTGTACATGATAGTTTGTCGTTGCCGGCGCTATCCTAGCGTTGTTCAAATTTTATTTGCATATGCCGTAATCCGCAATCATTAACTATCGCATTTCAATATCAAATTGCACAAATTTTTGATATTCGTTTCCCTCGGGTCATGGGTGCTGCCAATTAATCCTCTCCCGGGTTTTCAATGATTGTTTCATCGAAGACATTTACCTTATTCGGATCACTCCATTTGTGTTCATCCCAGTTCAACCGGTTGAACTGGCAGGTGCACCCCCTCAATTTATATTGATCAGCTGTGTCGTGTGGTATCTGGCGGTCCTACCTTCTGCTGTTGGAGTGCAGTGGATCTCCTGTTGGGCTGAACGGGACGGCGAAGCCATGTGTACATAGCTGTGCTTTTAGCGGCAGTTGGTGAGTCTCCAAGGTGATTCGATCATCGGCCTATCCATCAGTTCAACCGGTTGAACTGATGGATGCTCCTTCATCCATTTTTTTTGGATCAGCCATATCGGTTTGAATCTGGCTTTCCTCCCTTCTGCTGTTCGAGTGCAGTGGATCTCTTGTTGGGTTGAGTGAGGCGGTGCAGTTATGCGGGCATAGCTGTGCTTCTGGCGGCAGTTGGTGAGCTTCCAAGGTGATTCGATCATTGGTCTATCCAGCAGTTCAACCGGTTGAACTGGCGGATGCCCCTCGATTTATATTGATCCACTGTATCGGGATGAATCTGACGTCCTCCCTTCTGCTGTTCGAGTGCGGGGGAGCTCCTGTTGGACTGAGTAGGTCGGCGCAGTCATGCGTATATGGTTGTGCTTTTAGCGGCAGTTGGTGAGCCTCCAAGGTGATTTGATCATTGGTCTATCCATCAGTTCAACCGGTTGAACTGATGGATGCTCCTTCACCAATTTTTTTGGATCAGCTATATAGGTTTGAATCTGGCGCTCCTCCCTTCTGCTGTTCGAGTGCAGTGGATCTCCTGTTGGGCTGAGTGAGGCGGTGCAGTCATGCGGGCATAGCTGTGCTTCTAGCGGCAGTTGGTGAGTCTCAAAGATGAATCGATCATCGGCCTATCTATCAGTTCAACCGGTTGAGCTGGAATGAAGCGGCGCTCAGGGAGTAGCGACTTGCGATTTTTTGAAAGCCCAATAGTTAGTCGACCGCGCTGCCAGTTCAACCGGTTGAACTGGCGGATGCTCCTTCATCAATTTTTATTATTCAAGGGGCTGACACCTGAGCAGATCTTGGAAGACGCAAAGAGGAAGGCCTGAACCAGCCTTGAGCGGTTCTGTCTATTTCTCCTGCGCAATCTGATGAAAGGCTCATGATCAGGCGCCCTAGTATGCATCTGAGAACAATAGGCTGCAGAAGTTCAGGCCTGGTATTGACCGTTTGCTTTCGCCCATCCCTTCCCAAATTGCATGGTTACTCCGATTGTCTCAAGCTGTCTCAGGTACTTTCGAGCTAACAAGGTGCCAATTCCGAGATGGTTTTGTAGTGCCCTAACACTGGGTTTTATTCGCCCAGATGCGACCTCATCAATGAGCTTTTCAAAACGATCATCACCAAAAAATTCATCAATGTTCTCAGCGTGTTCTGGCGTGAGAAGTGTGCTTTCCGTGCTTCCCGTGTTTTTTGTGCTCGGTGTGGATGATGCTGTGCTTGTTCTGTGCTCGTGCGCTTTGGTGTGTGCTTGAAAATTAAGTTCTGATGAATTGAGATCTCGCGCATTAAAGTCAATCATTTGACCAGTGACTACTCTTTGATTTTGGTAAGAGTAGTCTGCGAAGTTTTGATGTGTTGCACCACGAAGTGCGTAAGAAAGTAGAGATGGGGCTGCCGAAAAAGGAACATTATTCGTTTGCCCTGGTGTGCTGGTTGATCGGTTCGATGGTCTATATATTGCCGAACGAAGAAGGGCACCTGAGGCACTGAACATCACTAGTCCCATTGCGGATATTAGAAAAGCCCTAGCGAGGCTGTAATAGATCATTCCGCGAGATCCGAGAATGTCCACGAGTGTGCTGTGCTGTTCTGCCTCAAGTTTTGCCAACTCAAGCACTAATGGCTGTGACGAGCGGGTCGCTTCTAGCGAATCACGCAACGCACCCGCACCCATCTGGCGCGTCCATGAGTTGGTGCTCTGCGTCTGCAAAGTGCCATTCTGGCGTAGGTTGTCTGCAGTCGATTTGTGGGACGCAATGGCTGCTCTAAGTTCAGTAATTTTGGTCAACGAACCCTGGGCGGTAGATGCGGCATTCTGAGCCAGCGTCACTTGCGTCACGTAAATTGTCACAGTCTCGAATCCCAATAAAAGCAGACCGCAAGCGATGAGATAAACGCGCAGAGTGCGCAAGGTTGAACGAGGCAGTAGGGCGGCTAGACCAAAGGCGGCAAGCTCTGTAATGACCATGAGCACTCCTGCTGTGATCAGGGCATCACGAGCGGGCGCATCGGTTTCGATTTTGTCCAATCCTATGATGAAAAATTTCGCGGTCACTGCGCTAGATGCCAAGGCAATGAGCGCAGTGACAACAGCGAGAAATCCGTACAGAAATCGTGGTAACTCTTGGGGCGCTGTTTGTGATGAGTGCATGGTTCTACCGTCTGTTGTAACTTTGTTGCTGGTCAATGCCGAACAAGAAATTATTACTTTGGACAATAAAAACACACTCGCCAAACGACTTCAATTTCCAAATATTGAAGTCGTTAGGAGTGGTCATATTTGAGATTCACAGGGACAGATTTTTTGACAGCGTCTTGTGAGTGTGATCAACCAAATTGACGGACCAATAATCACACTTCCTGATGGGCGAAATCTGGCGAATACTGCCGCTGACCTGTGGTGAAACAGCGACTTTCAAAGCCAAGTTCTGTGAGCGACCACTTTTGAGTGTGATGAATGTAGGTGCCGCAGCGTTTGCGGTCTTTCACCTGGGAACTGGAAGCGCCCGGTCTGGGCCAAGAGCAGTCGGTCTACATCCGTATTTCCGAGCAAACCAATGCGTGCTTTCAATTACATTGGAAACGAGCACTTGCCACAAGGCCATAACAGCCGGTATTGCTTACAACTCACGTTGGAGTGGTGCAGAGCCCTGATATTTGAAGCAAACGGACTGCTTCGGGGATGTCTGGTGCATGTTTAAAGGGCATGGCCTTGAGAGCGGCATCTACGTTGCATTTGCTGTCACGGTATGCAATTGCTGTCCTGATGACGTCCATAGGGTCAATGTATTGCAAGCGGGCTTGGCCTGAATACATTCCGTATAGAACACCAGCGCCTGGTCCATCCGAAAGGCGCCTTATCCACTGAAGTCTTCCCGAAAAATTAGCTAACTCTTTGTCAAGAACTTCTGTTTGTTTACTTTGCTTCTTGTCGTTGCGAAGCCGCTGAACTAATGCGACACGATTCTGTCTGCGTTCAAGGCGACGCTGATCCTTTGCCGCCTGCACCTCATGCGTTTGCCACAAGCGGGACATGTGGAGCTCAGTGCCGTAATCAGATTGGAGGTCGGAGGTGATTTCAGGGAATAGCAAGGCGTACAAACGGTCATGCTCAGTGAGACGAAAGACATGAGCGTCCCGCTTTTCCACCGCAGTGTGAAGGCGCTCACAGCACTCCCGAAACGTCTCAGCTTGCAATGAAGTCATCGAAAGATTATTTCGATTCAGGGTGAACATGATTACCAGTGCTGTGCCTGTAGCCATCGTGTTATTCGACAAAGCCTTGGCGAACTGGTCAACCAAAGCCCCGCCTTTTTCGCCAACAGCCTCAGCTTTGATGCGTACCAAAGTACTTAGCAGACTCCCCGTTACCTCAACACTATGCCGGTTTGACCCGACAATTTTGCGGCATTTAAGCTCGTCCCACAGGTCACTAAGAGCGACGGGTTCTGTGCCAAGCTGTGGTGCGCGTTGACCAGCCCAAGATGCCTTGAGCGCCTTGAGATAGCCTTTGGAAAGAGCCAAATCGGTAGTGGTTTTGAGCCAAGATTTCAGACGGGCACGGTCCTCTAAACGTTTCCTCTCACCCTCTAGGTGAAGGCGCTTTGCGGCGGCTTCCGCGTTAATTCCACTCTGAATACGCATTGCCCGCTCAGACAGGCGTCTTTTCGCTTTGGCAACCTCATCGGCAATCCAAGGGTGGACGATCCACTCCTTAACTGACGCGTCAGAACAGATGATTTTTTCAATCTCGGAGACGTACACCGTCCCAACCCTGGAGAAAAGATCGGCACGGATCTGGATGCACGCAACGCAGGATGCCTTAATTTTCTTGCGCTTTTCATCATTGATGTAGTTGGTGACGGCGGCCTCGATCAGTAGATCAACTGCTGGACCATTGGAGCCTATCTTGCGAGCTCGACACACGACATCGGGCACCATGGTGTCGAACCGACGCTCAAGACGAATGTCGTCCAATTGGAGAGCACCCCCACCACAGGTCGCTAACTCCTCGGCCATGGAGCCGTCGGGCATCTCCTGGCGTACTGGAAACGAAAAAGCAGGCACGCTCAGGATGCCCGTTTCAGCCACAGTCTTCTTGATTAGCCAGTGAAGAATCGTCTCGTTTACCTGCTTACCTTCTAAGTTGTCTAACCACTTTTGGGGTATGCCACCAAGGTAGAGATCCTCTTGCTCGGCTAGGTCGCCATCTTTCTGTGAATCCAGTTCGGAGTCATCCCAATGGCTATCCCACTTCATGCCGCAACCCGGTAGACGTAGATACTTCAGTATCTTGTCTGAATCCCAACTGGCTATGGCTGGATCGCACACGCCGGCCAAGGACAGAACGCATACCGAACGGCCGTCATCATCGACTTTTTGATTTGCCCGAACGGTGACAAGCATTTCACGGCCGTTTTCTAGGTGAAGAATGGCGCTTACATCGTCGACCCAGGTGCGGCTCTTAATCTGCACTAATTCGCCTGGAATTTCCTGGTAGGCATGGACAGTGATCCCAGTGGGTGAAACACGAGAAACCGTGCGACACCGCTGTGGCAAGTAAATGGCATCCTGCTCGACGAACAGCTGCAGCGCCAAAAACTTAGCGACCGAAGTGAGGCATTGGCTTTCCTCTGAATTTGAATGGAGGTGCTTGAAATGCTTTCGCTGAGTGCGCGGTTTATCGAAGTGAGAGGCAGGTTTACCGACATTGACGGCGACGAGTGGTTCGCTGCAACTGCGGCATAAGCACCGACACGCGGCCCCCTTCTCCGTCGATGTAAGCATGCCAACATGCACGAACCGCTTGTTCGAATCGCGGACAGCCCAAAGAAGTAGCGGTTCTCCGCACTCGATTTCTTTATCCACTTCCTGCGACTCACCCTTCATTGCGCCACCATCCTATTTGGGCGGCTTACTTAGCTTGGCAAGCCTGAATTAAGTATGGCACATAGCGGACAGGGGCGAGAACGACGTTGGAGAGCATCAAGGAATCCCTTTCTGCGTTTTTATAAAGTCGAGCGAATGTCTGCTCAGAGTCTGCCCGTCATGTTGAAAACGTGAATGGCAGAAACTAGACCTTGAGCGGACAGTGGTGAGAAATCGGCTACTACCGCTATTGATCTTGACCGGAAGAAGAAACATAGGCTCCGGTGTTCAATTTTTGTGCCGCCAGCATCACTTTATGTGACCATTTTTGGGGTGCGACATCCTCTGCGGGTGCTCAACGACCATCATTCAGCGTGAGTGGTGCCTTTGATGGAAATCGCAGGGGAGGGGAGGGGGGCACCGTACAACCCCCCAAGCAACCGTTCTGATACTTGCTTGGAGTTAGGTCTTGGGGCAGTAACTGGTTTTTTTTGGCTATCAAAAAAGGCTAAGTGCATTCTGAGGTTGAAATCAACGATTTTTGACCCATTTTTGATTGATTTTCAAAAACGAGCAGTGGTTGAAAACCGATCTACATGTTGGAATTTGCAACGCCTGCGACCGACCCCAGTAGGCCCATTGCGATCGGTCATGGTTGTTTGCTAAATTCACACATTCGATCCAAAGCAGAATTCGCTGGACTGAGATTCATTGTTCGCGTGTGAATTAGAACCGCGGCAGTCATGTGCTAAAGTCGCGCCAAGGTGTTCCCGCCGAAGTTTTGGACGACTTAAAGTAGGACTGATTTCGTCAGGTTTATCTTCAACGCTTCTTGGATCCATACGGTGATTCTTGATGCGGACCCGTAAGCGTCCAAGGTCCGCTTCTTGGAGAACACTATGTCACGATTCAAAAAATGCGCCAAGGTTGCACACGCTAAGCTGCATTCCTTTTTTCCTCAGATATCTCTAGGCCAAACTCAGCAGCTGCTTGCAGCTGCATTAGGGCACAAGACTTACGCTTCATTCTCGATTTCAGACGCATCGGCATTTGACGGCCAGGCCGCCTACGCTGTTCTGGTGCAGGAATCCGCCATGCTTCGTGCGCTGGACTTTGGCATAGAGATGAATCGAGACCACTGGGACCTACTCATCAGCGAGATTTCAGAGAAGCAGGTTGTGGGCGACTTGGAAATTTGTCAGCACCTTCACAATATTTACTGGCGGGCGCGGTACGAGTTTTTCGATGGGCAATACCAGGAGATTGAGGCACTCGTGCGGCCTCACGGCACAGTGGAAGTATTTCGCCGGCTCCTAAGCGAGGCCCCCTATATCGAGCCCGCCTATGTCGATGATGGAGGGGTGCTACCCCAAGACTTTTATGTGACCCTGCACGGAGAAATCTGCGTGGCGATCGATTCATCCCGTGATGTTGGATGGGGGGTGCCTGTACATGCCGAGTTTGGTTTTAATCGGATAGGGCGACGACTCTTAACCCAATCCGAATTGACATCGATTCGACAAGTTGACTCTCCGCGTCAGTGCGCTCCGTATGATGAACGCGATTCAGATGACGGCATGACCTTCGACTGAACATCAGGATCACGGTTACAAGTACAGCGCCGTGTATGTGGTGGACGGCGTGCGAGTGGTCGGCTTTGACAATGAACGCGGCAAAGGCGATCACGGCCATCTAGACGGTGTTGAAGTGCCGTACAGCTTCACGGACGTTGACCAGTTATCGAGACTTTAGTGCGGTATGCGTCCGGCGAACACCCGTTGACGGCGTAACGATTACCTGATCAGGGGAGCCCAGTGGTGCGGCAGCAGTTCATCAATGCGGCTGTTTTTGTGCGTTGGCAAACGTGCCAGCACATCCTTAAGGTACGCATACGGGT
>NZ_JAUXQE010000017.1:0-71952 GCF_030683615.1 Undibacterium sp. | reverse complement strand
ATAAATAGGATGAGTGCGAACAAGACGATTTGGGATGCAGTGCAAGACGTGACGCGCAGCTAAGGCGTCCGCCTTTGCAAGCGGCACAACGCTGCAATGCGCCCAAATCGTCAGTTCCCGAAGGGTTTGCCTCATAACGCGTGCTGGACTGTGTTGGACTCGTTGTCAATAGGCAAAGCTATTGACTGCCTCGTCCGCCTTGCCAGCCCACGTTATGAGGCAAACGCATCTCACCCTATTTATGAAATGAGTTCTAGTATCTATAAGGTAAATGCGCCAGGAATCACATAAATATCGCCTGCCAGCCAGCCGCTGGCATGATCAGATTATCTTTGGCATTGGCCACATCTTTGGCGACAAATTTGGCGCAGTGGACTTTGTTCTTGAGAGGGTCGGTTCCATCACTGTTGGCGGACAGTTGCTGCTCTTCACTGCCTTTGACGAGCACAGTCTGGTTTTGCCCTGCGTAGCAAATACCTATGCTATTCACTGAAGGCATGAACAGGCGCAAATACCAGGGCACCAGTTCTTTGATGGCCAATTGTGCAGCGTCGATACTCTCGCTGATGTCGGCATATTTGAAGACATCCTTGGGTAACTTGGGCACCAGCAGGACATGAGCCTCCATCGAGCCTTTTTTCTGGTTGGTGACAAATTCAGCACCCTCGGCATAGGCTACCGGGTCCAGAGGTACGGTAATGTAACCTGTTGGTGAGATGTCCAGTTTTTTTCGCGTTTCTTTACTGTCGAGGTAAATATCCAGATTGGGGATAGGCGCATGGGTCTTGTTTGAGATGACGCGGATCAGAATTTCCACCTTGTCCTTGCTGGCCGCCCTTACTTTGGAAATCAGCTCATAGGCGGTTTTATAAGGCAGGATGGCCGGGTCTCTGACGGCTTTGACTTCGACGCTGGGCAGTTCGTCAGTGGCCTCTGCGGCACTGGCCGAACTCGCCGAATTTGCCGAATTTGCTGAGCTGGCAGCAACTGCATTGGTATGGGCATTGCCCTGTGCCTGAGATGGGCTGATCATGACCAGCGACGCTAGCATCAACGCGAGCATGGCGGCATAAGGGGTGGGGGTAGTAACAACAGCACGCATGGAGAACCTGTCCTTGAATTTGATCCTGCTGACCAGGGATGTACCAGCCCTGCCCATCAGTAACTACCTGCGGCCAGCAAAGAATGATGCTGGCAGACACAAGCAAAACACGAGTTCAAAGTGTCCCCCACTTTTGCGTCTGGGTGCTATATTTTTGAACAAAGCATCATGATGCTATACCAAAGGTATTGAAAAGCAGAACCAAATTCAGGTTATTTTGCCTGCAAGCATTTATTTAATCTCGACAGCCTCTACCCGTATCAGTTCACAGGCACCGGCCCCTGTGTCTTCCCTGGTCAGGGAAGAGCGCCAGCGCCAGCCATCGGCTGCTTTGGCCTCGACGAGTTGGCCCTTGATCCTGACGACCTGACCTACGCGAACCTCTTTCAAGGCTTTTTCCACCGCTGAGGTAGTGGGGATCAAATGCATATTTGCGCTATGACTAGCAATTTCAGAGGCTGGGCGGGGTGGTTCTTTTTCCCATCGATAAAAATAGAAGCGGTTGCTCTGCCCTATCGATAGTTTGTCCAGCACGGCAGTATCTGACATGGCCCCCCATCCCAGCGCCAGGTCAACCGGGGCAAGTTGGGCTTCGCGGTCAGAAGAATACGTCTGCTTCGAGAGTACCCTTGCTTCGACGGTAAAGTCTGCCAGGGCTGTCAGATTGTAATTGTTTTGTTCATAGACCGTGCCCTTGCTAAGCATGGTTTGGACAGGATCATTGGGGGCAATGCTGCCAGGCGGCACCGGCAAGGGCCGGTTGCGCCAGTGCTGGACTGCGAAGATCAGGATGATTGCGGCCAGTAGCCATTTCCAAAAGGACATAGGGATCTAGACCTGTGTATTTGCACAAGATTTCACAAAATATTTAAGACTTGCATCTTATTCGAAATTGTTTCTCAGGTATATTGTCTGCATCACAACTCAAGCAACGCTGCATATCATGCACCGGACTACACATGTACCATGAAGCAAGAGATTTATTTCTGCGGTGACACCCATGGCAATTTCCAGCATGTGATTGATGCCGTGCTGGAGAAGCGCCCTGCTGCCATCGTGTTTCTGGGCGATTTACAAGCCAGACAGCCCCTGGAAGTGGAACTGGCCATCATCATGGACCTGACCGAGGTCTGGTATATCCATGGCAACCATGACACCGATACCGATGCCGATTTCGATCATTTGTTTGGATCGGCACTCGCACATCGTAACCTGCATGGACGTGTTGCCGAGATTGCCGGGTACAAGGTCGCCGGTCTCGGTGGGGTGTTTCGCGGTCATATCTGGATGCCACCAGGAGCCAAGAATTTTCACACGCCCAGGGAATACACTGTCAAGGCCGGGAAAGACAACCGCTGGCGCGAAGGCTTGCCACGCAAGCATTACAGCTCCATCTTCCCTACCGATTACAACTACCTGGCCAGCCAGCGTGCCGACATCCTGGTGACCCACGAGGCCCCGAGCGCCCACCCGCATGGTTTTAGTGTGATTGATGAGCTGGCACGCAGCATGCGCGTGACCCGCAGCTTCCACGGCCACCATCATGACCGCATCGATTACAGCAACCACCAGGATCGCCTGGGATTCAGGGCCCATGGAGTCGGTCTGTGCGGGATCAGCGATATCAACGGCGATGTCGTGGTGGCAGGCAAACACGATCATGAAGTGCCGTGGGCAGTATTGAACCGGCGCAGGCCATGAGAAGCAGCCTTACTTCATAGACTGCCCTGCTATCCTGAGTTTACCGCGTCGCCATGACCAGTTAAGGTTGACGCCCAGGCTGGCCAGTACGATCAATACCAGACCCGCCATTTGCAGCAGGCTGATGCGCTGTCCATACACCAGATAATCCACCCCCACCGCCATCGCCGGATAGATAAAGGTCAGCACCGCAATGGCGCTGGTTGGCATGTTGGGTAGTGCGCCGTAGATCAACACATACGCCAAGGCAGTAGGCAGGAGGCCCAGACCAAGCAGCCAGGCCCATTGCTGCATCTTGATGCCGTCGACCGGAAGAGTAATCAAACTCGCCAGCAAAATCAGACCAACCAGGCAATGGATCAACGCGATCAGATGCGGCGGCATATTGCGCATGGCGCGTGTGGTCAGGGTGACGCCAGCGTAAGCGCATGCACCTGTCAGCGTCAGCAGCAAGCCCGTCAGGTATTGTCCACTCATCTGCACACCACTCACTTGCAAGCCACAGGCCAGCACCAACCCGGCAAAACCCAGACATATCCAGGCCAGCTTATTGGTGGCGATTTTTTCACGGAATAACACAGCCCCCAGCAACAAGACAATAAATGGCTGTACATGAAAGACAATGGTGGCGACAGAAATGCCTATACGCTGTATGGCTGCAAAAAAAGTCACCCAGTTCACCACCATGAGCACACCGCCAAACACCGCCAGCCCCAGGTTCTTGCGCGATAAATTGGCGGCGATGAACATGCCTTTATAAGCGCAATACAGCGCCAGCGCGATGGCGGCGAACAGGCAGCGAAAGAATACCGTGGTCACCGCATCGAGGCCTGCTTCATGAATGAAGATACCCAAAGTCGCCAGCATCAGCATGGCGGCGATGTAAGCCAGGGTGGCCTTACGGTTGTATGGAATGATGGCCGTTGGCGCAGACATGTTTTGCTCTCTGAATGACTATTGCGCTATCATGGATTTTACCCATGCATCAGACAAGCTGATTAAATTGAACTCATACTTTCGAAAAGCTGAATCATGAATTTCCCGGAACTCAACCTCAGCCAGTTGCGTACCTTTGTGCTGGCCGCCGAACGCCTGAGCTTTGTCAGTGCAGCAGAAGCCGTGCACAGGTCACAGGCCGCTGTCAGCATGCAGATCAGCAAACTCGAAGCCAGCCTTGGCCAGCCCCTGTTTGAAAGACACACCCGGCGTATCGCCCTGACGCTGGCCGGTGAAACCCTATTGCCTTATGCACGCCAGCTTTTGCAGACAGAACAGGCGGCACTGAATGCCTTGCGCACGCAACAAGTGGTGGGCAAGGTGGTACTGGGTTCACCCGACGATTATGTATCCTCGTTATTGCCCGCCGTGCTGGAGAGGTTTTCAAAAAGATTCACTGGCGTAGAAATAGAACTGGTGTGCCTGCAGAGTGTATTGCTGAAACCCTTGCTGAAGAAAGGTGTGATCGACCTGGCTTTTGTCACACGGGATGAAGATCTGGATGGTGCCTTCATACGCCGTGAACCCATGGTCTGGGTAGGTGCAGAAAAACACGCTGTCTGGAAAAAAAGTCCGTTGCCGGTCGCACTGTATGAAAAGGGCTGCGTCGCCCGCGCCCATACCCTGGCCGCACTGGATAAAAGTCGCCTGCCTTATTACTCCACCTACAGCAGCCCCAGCCTGCTGGGCATACTGGCGATGGTCGAAGCAGGCCTGGCGATTGCTGCACTGGCAGAATGCAGCGCCCCTGCCCATCTGGTGCGGCTAGGGAAGGCAGAAGGGCTGAAACCGATAGCACCGCTGGACATAGTGCTCATCAAGGGGAGGAAAAACAATTCGCCAGCGGCTGAGTGCCTGGCGAATGAGATCATGCAGGGGTTGAGTGAGCGGCGTGGGGCGTAGTGCGAACTAGTTGATTGCGTCAACAACGCTGTGGCTATCAACAAATTGCTCGAAGCGGATGATCTTGTCGTCCTTTAATTGCCATAGATGGGCGACTCTGGCTGTGAAGTGTTTCTGGCTTGCCTTGTGGGTGCCGCTATAAGTGCCATAGGCCACCACCTTGTCACCGCTGGCGACGTAATCTTCTACGGTAAATTTGTAGTCCAGCCATTCTGTGGCGAGACGGTAGAAGACATTCTTTTGTATGTTAGCAAAGCCAATATAAGTACCAGCATAGGGAAAACCTTTCGCCTCTGTCCAACTGGTGTCTGTCGCCAGATAGCGCTGGAGGTTCTTGCCGTTTTCTTCCGAGGTCTTGCCTTCGTATGTACTTTTGATGATATCGAGGTTGCTCATATTTTTTACGCTTCGCAGGTAACAACATGGCGAACCATCGTTCGCCGTGTTTGATAACGTTCTAGTGAATTAACTGACCCAGACTCACCACTTCATCTCACCTTTATTCACCTTGGCACCGATATCCAGAGACAAACCTGGTGGCGCATCAGGGTAAGCTTTTTTCATGGCATCAATCAGCTCGGCACCAGTCTTGGTCGCCGCTGCATTTTTTTCAAACGACAGCAGATAAGCCTTGGTATAAGTGATGGCGCTGATGTCAACGGCGGTGCCGGATTTCATGTGGCCGGGTACGACAATTTTTGGTTGCAGGGCGGCCATTTCATCCAACTGAGCTACCCAGGCGCTGCGTTCTGCCACGGTCTGGGTATCTGCTGTCCATACATGCAGGTTGCCAAAAACGCCGATGTTGCCGACGATGGCTTTGATGGAAGGTATCCAGAAATAAGGACGGTGTGCCAGCAAACCCTGGTTGCCACGCAATTCGACCACCTGGCCATCCACGGTCAGACTATTGCCGTTCAAGGCTTTTGGCAGGACGGGTGTACGTGGTGCATTCGCGCCCATTTTAGGGCCCCAGAAGGCAACTTTGCCTGCGACTTTGGCGGTCAGTTTTTCCAGCACGGCGGGTGTTGCGACAACATCGGCTTGTGGAAAGATTTCTTTGAGGGTTTCTACGCCAAAGTAATAATCAGGGTCGGCCTGGCTGACGAGTATGGTTTTGAGTTGTTTACCGCTGTCGAGCACATTGGCGGCGATGCGCAGTGCATCTGCACGGGTGAAACCGGCGTCGATGACCATGGCTTCTTTCTCGCCATAGACCAGGGTGGAATTGACATTAAAGCTATTGCCGTCAGCGTTATAGACTTTGACTTGCAAGGGTGTGGCTGCCTCGGCAGAGGCGAAAGTGACGGCGAGGGTAGCAGCTAAGATGGTAGTGCGCAGCATGGTTTGGCTCCAGGTGAGTATACATTGAGTTTCGGGTCATGAACCTTTAGCGATTCAGTGCTTGCAGTGTAATTTCAATTTTCAACCAGATAAACCCGCTAAAATGCACATAACTGTTTCAAAATTCGATCAAATAAGAGGGTAATGATGGACAGATTGACAGCAATGCGGGTGTTTTGCGAGGTGGCGACCAGTGGCAGCTTCAGCGCCACGGCAGACAAGCTGGACATGTCGCGGGCGATGGTAACGCGTTATGTGAGTGAGCTGGAAGGCTGGCTTAATGCCCGCCTGCTGCAAAGAACCACGCGCAGCGTGACGCTGACGGATGCGGGCGAACAATGCCTGCGCCGCAGCCAGCAAATGCTGGCGCTGATGGAAAACATCGAAGAAGAAACCCGCAGCGATGATGCAGAATTGCGCGGGCAATTGCGCCTGACTTGCAGTACCTCATTCGCCTTTGGTCATCTGGCGCGTGTTATCAGCAAGTTCCTTACACTGCATCCCCTGCTGAAGATCGATTTGCATGTGGGTGACGGCACAGTCAACCTGGTGGAGGCGCGTATAGACCTGGCGATACGCATCAGCAGTGAGCCCGACCCGCTGTTGATCGCGCGGCCATTGGCTGTCTGTGATTCGGTATTGGTGGCCGCACCGGCCTATGTGCGGCAGGCTGGTTTGCCTTTACACCCACAAGATTTGCCTGGCCACCGTTGCTTAAGCCATGCCAATTATGGCCGCAATACCTGGCGCTTCATGCGTAGGGATGAGAGCGTGCAAACCGACATCGCCAGCCACTTCAGTGCCAATGATGCGACGGTGTTATTGCAGGCGGTGCTGGCTGGCTCAGGCATCACCCTGCTGCCGACTTACCTGATGGCAGACCATCTGGCCAAGGGTGATTTGCAAATCATCTTGCCGGAATGGACAGCACAGCCCATGACTATCTACGCCCTCTTCCCATCACGCCGCCATTTGTCACCCGCGGTGCGTGCCTTGCTGGATTTTTTGGTGGAAGAATTTGCCGACCGCCCCTGGTAGCCCACTGGATCTACAATGGTTCTACGATGGGTCATGATGGGTCTACTTGAGCGATGTACTACTGATCCCCATCTTCTCCAGGGTCAGAGTTTCATCCGCCCGGCCCCAGCCACCATCGGTCACTTCTTCCACCAGCACCATCGTGTAAGGACGCACGCCTTCGCCAAAATACTCGACGAACATGGCTGTGGTGCGGTGAATGATTTCTTCCTTGCGGGCAGCATCGATGATGCCTTCAGGGAATTTAAAATTTGCAAATGGCATGATTGTTTCCTTAAAAGTAAATTAGGCGAAACCGCCGTTAACACGCAAAACTTGTGAATTAACCCAGGCACCGTCTGGGCCTGCCAGGAAGGCAACAGTAGAGGCAATCTCTGCTGGTGTTCCTATGCGTTCCATGGGGTTCATTTTGGCGATGTTGCTGACCTGCTCGTCGGTCTTACCATGGAAGAACATCTCCGTGCCTACCGGGCCAGGGGCGACAGCATTCACCGTGATTTCGCGCCCGCGCAGCTCATTGGCCAATACATGCACCAAGCCTTCTACCCCCGCCTTGCTGGCAATGTAGGGACCATAAGCAGGAAAGGATTTGGCAATCACGCTGGTGGACAAGGCGATGATGCGCCCGCCTTTCTCTACATGCTGTGCAGCCTGCGCCAGCACCAGGAAGTTACCGCGCAAATTGATGGCGATGAGCTTGTCAAAGGCATCTATATTGCTGACGTTGATGGTCGTCATGGACATGCTGCCTGCGCTATTGACGACCAAGTCTATGCGGCCAAATACTTCTTTGGCTGTGGCAAATAATTGTGCCACGTCTTCCGCCTTGCTCACGTCGCCCTGCACAGCGATCGCCTTCCCACCATTAGCCTGTATGGCACTGACGGTTTCTTGCGCCTTGACGGGATTGCCTGCGTAATTGACAACAACGGCAAAGCCATCCGCCGCCAGACGCAGCGATATGGCCTGACCGATGCCGCGTGAGCCACCAGTGACGATGGCAGTTTTAATCATTTCTTTGTTCATGGTTTTTTCCTTGATTCAGATTACCCAGACAGATGCGTCTGCCTGGAACACACTTTAACCATTCAACCTGACGAGATAAATACTGATAAACTCAGAACACAATTCAAACCAGCTCAACAATCATGGATAAACTGGACACCCTGCAACTTTTTACCCGCATCGTTGAAACCGGCAGTTTTAGCCGGGCGGCGGATATGCTGGACATCCCAAGGGCCAGTGCCACCCATGCCATCAAGCAACTGGAAACGCGCCTGGGCACCCGCCTGCTGGAGCGCACCACGCGTCAGGTACGTACGACGCTGGATGGCCAGGCCTTTTACGAACGTTGCGTGCATATCATCAGTGAGCTTGATGATGCAGAGGCATCCATGCGCCATGTGGCCGCCAACCCGCGTGGGGTGTTGAGGGTGGATATGCATGGCACCCATGCGACGCAAATCGTGCTGCCGCGCATACATGAGTTTCGCGACCGTTATCCGGGCATAGACCTGGTGGTCAGCAGTGGTGACCGCCTGGTCGATCTGGTACGTGAAGGTGTCGACTGCGTGATACGTGGCGGCAACCCGCGAGACTCAACTTTGGTGGCACGCCGCCTGGCGCTGATGCCGCAACTACTGTGCGCCAGCCCGGCTTATCTGGCTAAATTTGGCACGCCACACCATCCGGACGATTTGGTACTGCACCAGGCCGTCAGGTTTTTTTCCAGCACGACCGCGATAGACTATCCCATCGTGTTGACTATCGACGGCCAGATGAAGGAATTTGATGTCGGCGGCTGGATGACAGTCAATGACGCCGAGAACTATGTGACCTGCGCCCTTGCTGGCTGCGGCCTGATACAACTCCCGCGCTTCCATATCGCCGATGCCCTGCGCGATGGCAGCCTGGTTGAGGTGCTGGCCGACTGGCAAAGCCCGCCTCTGCCACTAACCGCGCTTTATCCTTATCGTCGCCAGTTATCACCACGCGTGCGTGTGTTTGTGGATTGGCTGGTGGGTTTGTATGAGGAAAAGTTTGGGATCTTGCCTGTGACAAAGAAAGGAGAAACAAACTGATGAAAATTCGTTTACCAGTCTTGTGGGGCAGGCCTGCTGATGTTGATTGCGGTGTAAAGCAATTAAAACTATCGGAAATCCTGCCAAAGACAGGACAGACCATTAACGTCTATTTTTCTGAAGACGATAGCCCGGTTTATAAAGAAAACCCGCATGTACTGTGGAAGCCACCTCTGACTGAAATGAATGGCTGGTCAGAGCAGCCCAGTGACATTCTGCACAGTCACATCGTCGCTGGTCAGTTGAAATTTCTACGTCAAGTACTGCGAGGTAATGAAGAAGCTACACCACTGGAAAGAATGATAGAGAAAAGCCTGGAATATGAGCTGCTCGTTACTGATGTACAGCCATTTCTCAAGATGTGTGATGCAGTGAAAAATATGTCTCCAGAGCTATGGCAAGAACGCTATGGCAGCAAGACGCTATCTGGCATCTTGCAAGTTCAGAATAATAGAGGGGCTTTGTTTGACTATGTTAATGACACAGAATGGGCAGAAGTATATTGGGCTGGCACAGCAAATGCAGGCAGCTACATTTACCTGATTTTCCAGCACTATGAAGTACATTACGAAGCCCTGCTTCAACAAGAGGAAAATCAATTATTTGTCCACTATTTCAGCCTAGATATGTACTGTCAAACCGAACGATACATCACGCGCAAGAAACTCTCATCAAAGGAAAATGAGGGTATCAAATCATTGATGGCAAGAGCTGTCGCACTCAAGGATAGCTTTGGTGATTACTTGCTTATTGATGTGTAGTTGAGGAGTAGTTCCTCTTGTACGTCATAGTCTCGCTTGGGCCGGGCCTCGCTAGGCTACGTTTCATCAGCCTAGCGAGGCCCGGCCCAACACTGGGCGTTTAAAAGACGTATTCGTTGGCTGAGGCCGAATATTGGGCTGATGAAACGTAGCCCAACGAAAACCCAGCCTAACCAAAGTCCCCTATACCGAATAAATCTTAAATCACAAATCCACCATCACCTCAAAGCCACCGAAAATCATGCGTTTGCCGTCGCAGGGCATGGGATTGTTTTCCTGGCTCAGTCTTGGGTCTGCCATGAGTTTTTCCCAGGCGGCATTGCGCACTTCTTTGGATGGCCAGGTGATCCAGGAAAACACCACGGTTTCATCTTCCTTGCATTGCACGGCCAGCGGGAAGGAAGTCAGCTTGCCGGGTGGCACATCATCCCCCCAGCATTCGACGACGCCGAGTACACCGTATTCCTTGAAAATTGGCGAGGATTTTTCTGAATATTGCTTGTAGGCTTCACGGTTGGCATTGGGGACAGCGAGTACAAATCCATCGACATATTTCATGGTAGAACTCCTCGTCTGATCGAGCGGCTGAAGGAATAAAACGGGTGAATTCAAGGGCCTTACGCAGCGACAAAATGCACAAGCCCACTTGCTGCCGTGGCTGAATTTTAGTCTACCATTCTTGAACAAGCTAATTTTATTTTTTTAGCAGGCCCAATAAATTTTTACGGATTTTTCCTTTAAAAACATCAACTTAATCTTGCACCAGAGCGCTCTGGTACTAGTACTGTAGGTGTACTGTACTTGTACTAAACCAGCACCATACTGATCCGGCTGATTATTGATTCCTGATTCCTGATTCCTGATTATTGATTCCTTAAATCTATATCCCATCGCAAACCCCGCGATAAGGCTTGAGATAAAAAAATTTGGCGATTTTCAAAATTTGCGGCAAGATGATGTCTGCGAATTTTGTCGTCCGTACCAAGCCCACAGCGGACGAATCAGCTGCATCTGCCAACCCCGATTTGAAAGTAACCCAATGCGTCTCGCCTACTCCACCTGGCCCGAAATCACGGCTTTTTTGAACTCGTCCAAAACCGTCATCATCCCCATAGGCTCGAATGAGCAACACGGCCCCATGGGTTTGCTGGGTACGGACTGGATGTGCCCGGAGATCATCGCCACCGCTGCCGAAAAAGCCGCCCAGCAAAACGGCCAGGCCATGATGGTAGCGCCTACCTTCAACATCGGCATGGCACAGCATCACCTGGGCTTTGCAGGGACGATTTCGCTGCGGCCTTCGACTTTCATGGCAGCGATTGAAGACTGGGTTTTGTCGCTGGCGCGCCATGGCTTTGACCACATTTATTTTTTGAACGGTCACGGCGGCAATATCGCCACCATCGAAGCGGCGTTTTCGCAGATTTACTCGCATTACTCGTACAACAACAAAGCCTGCCCGCTGACGCTGAAACTGAAAAACTGGTGGGACTTGCCTGGCGTTGCCCCGCTGTGCCATGAGATGTTTCCGGTAGGTCATGGCATGCATGCGACGCCATCAGAAATCGCGGTCACCTATGCTGCCTACCCGGATCAGGTGCGGCAGGTAGAATTGACACCAAAGATCCCGCCAACTGGCCCGATACTTGATGCCCTCGATTACCGCGCCCGCTTTCCAGATGGTCGCATCGGCGCTGATTCGGGCCTGGCAACGATAGAGTTGGGGCAGCAGATCATCGACACAGCGGTGGCGGGTTTATTGACGGATATCAAGGTATTCAGTGCCGAGCAAAAACCAGCCTGATATCGGTCACCTTTTTTCACAAAGCTGCTGAAAAAAACATCAACATTTCCATGTAGAAATCTGATACTGTTAAACCTGTGGTCACGCAAGAGCGTCAGGCAGGGGCTTTGCAGTGCAATACTTGTCTGCAAACCTGCCCCTGAATCTGCCATTGCTTAGCGTCTTGCCACATAGACAAAACATAATGGAGACAACATGAGACAGTTTTTCAAAAGTATCTTCCTCGCCTTATCCCTATCTCTTCTGGCTCAGGGGTCAGCCTTTGCCAGTGATCGCGCTACCGCACAGGAAGCGACGGAGATGATCAAGAAAGTCGTTGCTTTCTATAAAGCCAATGGCCCTGAAAAAACCTATGCCGCCGTCAATGATCCCAAGGGCCAGTTCATTTACAAGGATTTGTATGTATTTGCTGGAGGGGTCAAACCAGGCGGCGTCACTCTGGCTCACGGCGGCAACCCCAAGTTGCTGGGCAAGCCGTTGGGTGAAATGCGCGATGGTGACGGTAAATTCTTCGTCAAGGAAATCAATGAAGTCGCTGCCAGCAAAGCTGGCAAGGGCTGGGTGGACTATAAATGGCCCAACCCTGTGACCAAGGCACTGGAACAAAAAAGCACTTATGTCGAACGGGTAGACGACGTGTATTTTGCTTGCGGCATCTATAAATAATTGAAGCAAAAATCGCGTGCTGCACATAGTGCAGCACGGCCAGCCAACTCACCTCAATAAAATCACGCTCATCACCAGCATCAACATCACCCACACCAGCTTGCTGCGGCCAGTGATGAGGCTGAGTGCGATCAGGGCGATGCCAAAGGTCAGCGGGTAAATGCTGTTCAGGTTGGCTGAAAATATGATGCATAAAAAAAGCTGGAAGCCAATGCTGAAGAGCTTGCCATAGCGACGGTCATCGATTTTGCTTTGCTCGACTGCGGTATAGTTGCTTGCGTTTTCATTGACACCATTGCGGATGTCGTCTTGCTGCCCGGTCTTGGATAAGGCAGCAGCTTTCTTTTCTTCTTTGGCTGCTTTCTTCACAGCCTTTTTCTCTTCCGCCACTTGCTGCGCTGTTTGCTCCAGCACGGGTGCAGCGGCTTCCTGCGCTTGCCACCAGTCCTGGCCATTTGCTCTTTGCGGTGTTTTGCCGCTGGCGACTTGCTGGCGTAGCGTTGGTCTTGCTGCGCGTGTCACCGACTTTGTTGCTGCATATTGTGCACGCAATGTCTTGATGCGTTGCAGCCAGGGTTGCCCCTTTGCCGGATTGACCATACAGACGTAACGAGCATAACCTTCCAGCGCCGACAGCACATCGGTATTGCCATTCCAGTGATATCCAGCCGGGCCATTTTTTTCTACCTGGTGCAAGGTGGCGCGGAAGCGGTGCAGGGTTTTGGCATCTATTGTCGGGCTATGGTTGACGACGATGCCGGTGACTTCCTGCTTTTGACTGTGGCGCATGATGTGCTGCTTGTCGGGGTGCAGGGTGAAACCTTCATCAGCAATGATCTGTTTAACGCGCCACAGGAGTTTGCCGACTGGTGGACGTTCTTTTTGCTTGCTCGAAAACGTCAGGTCATCGGCATATCGGGTGTACGCGAAACCAAGTTTAGTGGCTGCGGCATGCAGGCGTTTATCGAGAGTGTGGCATAAAATATTCGTGATCATGGGGCTGGATGGCGCCCCCTGTGGCAGGCTGCGCTTCTTACCTGCAACAAAATATTTTTGCGTATCAACGCGTACTTCTTCTGTCGCCTGTTCGGTACACAGCAAACCCAGCAGCGTGGCAATCTGGTCACCATAACCCAGGGATTTGAACACACCTTTGACACGCGGATACTCTATGCTGGGAAAGAAATCTTTTAAGTCGAGATTGATGACCACGGCCTGGCCCACGTGCGGCAAGGCATTGCTGAGTATGGAATGCTGCGGCAAGAAACCATGTGCAGCAGGATGGCACGGCACTTTGGCCAGGATATGATCGAGCACCCAATACTGGCAACGCTTGAGACGTGGCATGGGTGCAGAAATAAAGCGCTGGCCACCTGTCTTTTTGGGAATCGCAAAACGCTGATAATGGCTGACCTGGCTGACCTTGCGCTGGAAGCTCATGAAGCGCAGTTCGGCTAAAGGGATACCAATTGCAGTTGCCAGGTCCAGAGATTTTTGCAGGGCTGGCAATTGATAACGCGCCAGCTTGTCGGTATTGGTGCTGGTGTAATTCAGACCAGTGGAAACACCCTCTCCCAGATAGCCTATATCGCTCTTGCGCTTTTCTTGCCAGGCCAGTGCCTTGGCATGGCGCAATTGCGCATGCTTTTGTTTGGTCAGCTCACGTTTTTCTTTTGCTGCCACCATGCGCTGCTTGCGCATATCGCGTAGTGCAGCCTTGGGGTCTTGCACGCGGCGCAACTGGGCCGTCAGCTCATTCAACTCTTTACTGAGTTCAGCTTCACGAGTGATGAGCTCATCGGTTGCAGATGGCTTGCCAGTGTCGGCAGGCCAGAAGCCCAGGCGGCGCATCTCTTGCAAGACCACGGCATCTTTGGTGGTCGTGCGCAAGTGGGCATACAATTCATCGCGTGTCATCTGTGACAGCGGTTTGTCAGATGCTGGCTGGGCGGCTGCTTGTGCGGACTGCTGGTGTTGTGTCATGACGCTGGTCTCTGTTTTCTTTTTGCAGGCTGATGCAATCAGCATGCAAAAGAATTCACGTTTTCCGAATAAAACAAAACGGTGAGCCAGACAAAGAAGAAAAACGGCAGGAAGCTCATCGAAGAGCCTTCAGACTGAGAGGCTCCACTCGACGCCGGAAACGACTACCGGCGTAATGGGGTTCACGGAATCCACATCGTCATTGCGCCGGTAGTCGTTTCCGGCACAGTGAAGAGAAACTCAGTGATGCATAGCTAAGCAAAAAACATGGATGGCGAAACACCATCCGGATTGCAAGAGCCTTCCTGCCTGCCTAAATTCTACTGTCCGGTTCACCTCCTGTAAACAACTACGATGTAAAAACTTGTAATACACAAGCTCACTTACTATTTGCCACCTGACGTATGGCCAGCATATGTTCGCAAGGCCCTCGGAACATGCGGTTGCGCACGAAATAATCGCAACTGCAATTGCCTTCGACCAGTCTGTCATCATTGTCCAGCCTGATCATGGTCTTGCTGAGTTTCTTGGTGTTGGTGATGCTGGTGCTGACGCTGGCTTTCCATTCAATACCACCGCCGGTAGTGCGGGCAGACTGCAAATCGAGCAAGAGATTTTTATGTACGAGTTGCGCAGCCAGAGCTTCACGTTCGCTGGCGAAGCGCAGGCTGGCAACGTTGATGGGTTCGCGCACCAGATCGCGCCAGCGGGCTACCTGATCCACCGCGTCATACACAACGCGACCCGCTTGCATGAGACCTGTCAGGGCAGATGCCACCAGCTTGCTGTCGAGTTGCAATTGCTGCGCCAGGCTGGCAGTGCTGGCTGACCATTGCGAGGACAAGGCATGCGCCACGGCTTGCGCAGTCGCATCATCGACATCCAGACGCGGTGCCAGCAAATCAAACTGCCCTGCGCGTGACCAGTCATTGGCTGTCCAGCCAGACAAGCCCAGTGTGTAATCCATGTCAGGCAAATGGGCTATCCAGAAGCTCGGCAAGCCTGTGCCCATGAGCATGACGCTGAACTTGTCGGCAACAGCAATCAGCCTCTCCAGTGTCAGCAAGCGGCGGCGGCCCCATATCCTGACTTCTGCCGCCTCTTTTCCAGTGAACACAGAACGCTGGCAAACGAGTTTGATACCCCAGGGTTCAAACAGCATGGTGATGGGTTGCCCCGGCTCTAGGATGAAGCGTATCGAGCGCGGCCCAACTCGCTCCGTCTTGCGGCGCAGGATATGGCAGATGCTGTGCACATCCATGGGATGCAAGTCCAGCTTGTGGGCAGGCAGCGACATGGCAGTGCTGACTTGCAGGAAGCCACGCATCCAGCTGTCAGGCAAGTCTATTTTGGCTTCATGGTATTGCTCGTCATGACCGGTCTGGACCTGGAAACCGTCTGCCTGGATCTCAAAACGGGTTTCTTTGTAGGCGCGTATCTTTTGAAACTCATCATACAGGGCAGATGAATAATCGATATTGGTGGTGCCGCAGGCAAATTCACCCAGATGCTTGAAGACATTGTGGCGGCAACTCAGGCTGGCATAGGTCGACTCATCGCGGCTAAAGCATTCAAAGAAAACCTTGTCAGGGTGCACCGTGATGACAGGGTCAAGCACGATCCACATATCGCGGTTTTCTTTGTACAGGTAATCAAAATATTCACGCTGTGCCTTGTAGAAAGGCTTGATTACTTCTGCTTTTTTATTTTGTACCTTGGTCAGTTCTGCGCGCACAGGGGCGATTTTTTCACGCAAGTCTTTTTCCTGCGCCATGAAGTCTGCCAGCAGGCTGGCTTCATTCTCAGCCAGCCAGGCGAAGTAGGCTGTCCTGTCCTTGGGTTGGGTACGCAGATCAGACACCACCACGTCGTGCATGGCGCTGATGGCTTCGCGGTAAGCCAGCGCCAGCGTGGGTTGCAGGGTAGCAGCGAAATAAGTGGGCTTGCGCAGGGTATCCGGTGCGAACTGCATGCTGGTGGCAGTGGCACTGTCATTTACCTGGCTACTGCCAAAATAGCGGTATTCAAACTTCATACAGACTCCGCAGAAATAGTGGCTGCATCCTTGTGCAACCTTGGTGCAACAAGCTGCATCGGCCAGTCACTTGAATCAGCCAGGGCCGGATACGCGGCCTGTAATTGTGTCAGGCCCAGGATGTACTGCGCCTTGTCCTGTATCGCCACGGTCAGTACCTGGCGGGTAAAAATCCTGGCAACAAATTGCGCATGACCAGCAGATAGCAAGCCCTGCTCCTGCAAGAAACGGATCACGCGGTTCTTGACGGTGCGCGCCTTGTTCACATGCGACAAGACACTGAGGAAATAAGGCTGTAATTGCTGAAGATGCTGCAGCGCCAGCAGCTTGTCAGCATACGCCTGCACACTTTGTTCCAGCCACTGGCTGACAAATAACTGCATGCTAGCCGATGGATGCTGGCTGAGGCTCAATACATATTCTGCCGCATCTTCCATCCTGAAATGGCGGGTGATCAATTGCCTGCCCAGTCTTTGTACCGCAGCTTGCGAGTGGTCGCACAGGGCCAGCAGCTGGCTCAGCGACCATTCATCTGCACTAATATGCTTGGTGAAATACTCAACTGCAAAGCTGCGGGTTTCTGGCCAGCGGGTATCAAGTATGCGTAAAGCATCATTGAGATGCTGACGCACTTCTGGCAGGTACTGAGTAAAATGATGTTGTGCTTGCAGCCTGACCTGCAAGACCGCATGCTTGCCCAGCGTGGCCCATTGCAAGATGCTAAGACTGGCAGCCAGTGCGCCCTGCTCTTGCTTCAGTAACATGGCACCCAGTTCCTGCGCGCCTTTGCTGCGGGCTTGCAACAAGCGCCATTGCACATCGACTGGCAGCGCCAGCGCGGCTGCCCGCAAAGGGCCAGCGCACCAGTTGATGATGTCGGCATGCACACTGTCTTCGCCATCGGCATTGTCGCTGCGGAAAATCACGTCGATGAAGTGGGCCAATAGCTTGTCAGAAAACTCAGGATAGACAGCAAGCTGGCTGATCACAGGCGTCATGGCAGCGCGCACACGCGCATCCAGCGCTGTTGCCAGGGTGGCCACCAGATCGGGCTGCTGAAGCAATACGTCGGCTGGCAAGGCAGCAAACAAGCGGCAGCCCAGGCTTTGCCTGCCTGCATCCGCATCTTGCAACAGATCGCGCAGTGTCAGTGGGGAGACATGGGCGATGCCCGCAGGGTGAGCCAGCAAGATATCGGTTGCCAGGGCCTGTTGCCAATAATGCGTAGATTTGAGCAAATCGCACCAGACGGCAATGTCATGGTCAGGCAATTGTGCCACCTGCTCTGACAGCACATTCTGGATCAGCCATTGCAGGTCATCGCGCGCAGCATCTGCCTGGTTCGATGGCACTGTCGCCATTCTTGCCCATATGGACAGACGGCTCAGGATGATTTGTCGTGTCGCAACTGTCGCACTATGCGCCAGCAAGCGGCAAGTTTCGCGCACGCCTTGTGACGGGCTGGTGATCATTGCCACGATCAAACCAGGCTCTTGCGCATACAGTTCTGGCGTCTTGCGGATAAAGCCCAGCGCGAAGTCAGCGGCAGGCTGATAATCCGTTGCCAACAAAATCATCAGCCAGTTGAGGTCCGGGGTTTGATGTGCGAAGCGTTGCCGGATAGCTGCAAAAGCAAATTCCTGCGTCGGCAGATAGGCACTTTGCAGCAGCTCTTGCAATTGCTCAGCACTTAATTGCAGGCAAAAGTCCTGGTTGTCTATCAGGGCGCGGGCAGCAAACACATGCACCCCATGGCAAAGGCTGTGTTGCAGCAGGTAGAGCAATTTTTCTGGTGCAGCATCCCATAGTTGCGGGAAAGCTTCCTGTCGTTTTGTGCGTGCCGGATAAGCCAGGTCTTCGGTCATCGCTGGCATCCACCATTTGAGTGCGGTACGGCTGGTTTTGACATCGCTGTCATGCTGATGGACTAGCTGGTTGAAAACCATCCAGCTGGCATACGGGCTCAAATAGCGCAGCTCAGTTTCATACGACCGCGTCAGGCGATTCCATTCCACCAGCCTTTGTACCTGTGCCTTGCCCGCATGTGCATCATCACAGGCCAGCAATACGCCTGTCGCCATACTGACAAAATCGGCACTACCCAATTCACCCAGGCGACGCAGGGTGCGCCAGGTGCGACGGCGCAGGTAGTCGCGCGTCAGGCTTGAATAAGCAACTCTGGTGTGGGGCTTTTTTACTTCATCGGCATAGCGGACATAGCGCCTTTCCAGATACACAGAACTGGTATTGGAACTGAGCAAAAACAAAGGCCAGGCTTTTTCAAAGCGCTGGTGCAGGATGCCAAACAGCTCGGCATCAGCACGGAATTCTGCACTCTTGTACAAATGCCGGAAAGCGCGGAAGACCAGCACATTCACTGACAAGTTGTTCAACTGTTGCAGCAGCAAGGGGCGCGCCAACGGCGAGATGCCCGTCTGGGCAATCATGTCAAGTTGCTCAAGCCAGTCATCATGACGCCAGGCTTGCCAGGTTTTTGCGGCGGGCAAGACCAGCAAGACTTCATCCATGCCTGCTTGCAGGCTGGGCGCATTCTCAGCCTTTTTCCAGGCGCTTTGCAAATCTGCTGGCCATAACGCCAGCAAGCCTTGCGCATGGTGCTGCGCTTCTTCTGGTGTCGCCAAAGCCAGCCAGGCTTGCAAGGCCATGTGTTTGACATGGGCGACTTTGGAGCGCTGGCTCAGTTCCTGCATGGCGACTTTTGCGCCAGCATCACCGCAGCGGCCTATGGCATAGGCGATGCAATAATCGAGCATGGCATCGGCGCTCTGCAGCAATTCAATCAGGCGCGGCACCGCTTCCTGCAAGCGGCGTTCACCTATGCGCCAGACAGTGCGCGTGCGCTCTTTGCCCGACATACCTGACCAGGCACGAGGGGGCAAACGGTCCAGCAGGATTTTTTCCTGGCCAGATACCGTTGCTGGTCTGGTGATTTTTTGTGCCAGGGTTTGTGAAGAGTGTCCCCACTGCATGGCGTGACTCGGAGCAGGATTGGGAGCACTGGAGGAATTGGGCGCAGTAGCAGCAGTATCGACAAAGCCTTGTTCCAGCTTGCTGGACAGCACCTGGGCAAACAGGGTTTCTGCCAGGCTGAGCGTGACGGGAAAAGGGGTTTTACTGCTTTCCTGCCATTCGGCATCGGGATGGCCTTCACGCACATTCACCAGATAGACAGGTGCCGCTTCTGTACTTTGCGGTGCCAGTGACAACTCGATCTCGCAATGCCGCTCTGTCGGCTGCATGCGCACCAGCTTCACCAATTTAATCATGCCTTGCATAGCCACGCTCCGGAAAATATCAGCCACCGGAATCGCAAACCTTACTCAGCATTCCCGGCATCATAAAGAAAGGCATTATGACATCGTTTATTTTGGTGGCAATACATACTTACGTTTGGCTACAAAGACAAATTTTGCTTTTTACACACTGTCACTTACCATAAAAAACCGCATGCTAGAATAAGCTTATCGTTCATGTATCAGCAACACATTATTCTTTCCGCGAGGAACATATGCACTATCGTCTGATCTGCCGCAATGAAAAAAAGGAAGTCATCAAATCCACGGAAGCAGGTGATGATTTCATGGCCGCCGTCAGCCAGGGTGCGCATTTGCGCCACGAGTTGAACGCGGCTTATCAGGTTGACCTGATCTCGGTCACCCATGATGGTGAAGAACATAAACTGGCGCAGCTTGGCGGATTTGCCTGAAGCTGCCCATGAGTCATCAAGATACCGTATTGATATTGCAGGGCGGCGGCGCTCTGGGGGCCTATCAGGCTGGCGTATATCAGCAATTGCATGAAGCAAAAACGCCGCTGGACTGGATCATCGGCACCTCCATTGGCGCCATCAACAGCGCGCTGATTGCGGGCAACCCGCCCGAAAAACGCATCACTCAGATGCGGGCATTCTGGGACAGCCTGGCACCTGATGCCTTGCATCGTGGCAGCTTCTGGCCCGCCATGTCGCCGTGGGTGAATCTCACCAATAATTTCAACACGCTGTCGGCATTGACGCAGGGTGTCAGCGGTTTTTTCAAACCGCGCTTTGGTGCAGCATGGGATATCAATGCCCAAGTACCAATCGATCAAGCCGGGTTTTACGATACCTCTCCCCTCAAGACCACGCTGGAAAAATATGTGGACTTTGATTACCTCAATGAGGGCCCGATACGTGTCAGCATTTGCGCCGTCGATATCGACAATGGCCAGGGCGTGGTATTTGATAGCAGGGAAGAACGCCTGTCTCCAGAACACATCATGGCCAGTGGTGCTTTGCCGCCAGGCTTCCCCCCAGTCAAAATTGGTGAGCGGGCATACTGGGATGGTGGTGTCTATTCAAATACGCCACTCGATGTGTTTCTTGAAGAAGAAAGAAATGCAGATGCCCTGTGCTTCATGATTGATCTTTGGGACCCGACCGAAACCCGGCCAGCCTCCATCGCCGCAGCCATGACACGCTATAAAAGCATACAGTACGCCAGCCGCTCCAAAGAGCAATTGCTGACCCACCAAAAACTGCAAGACATGCAGCGCGCCATACGGGTACTGACACAGGCCTTGCCAGCAGCTGCACGCCAAAATCCCGAACTGAAGCCACTGATGGCCATGGGCTGTGACCACACCATCAATGTCGTCCATCTCATTATGAAGGCACTGCCCGACGATCATTATTTCAAGGATGTGGATTTCAGTACCAGCACCATGCAAACTCGCTGGGCTGCCGGTGTACACGACTGCCAGCGCGCACTGCGCCACAAGTCATGGCTAAAGCCCTTGCCACCGCATGCGGGGCTGGTGATACATGAGTTGGAGCAAGAGTAAGCTGATCGATTTTTTCAGCTGATTTTTTTCATTTGTATCACGTCAAACAAAGGAGCCACACATGCCTGCAAGCGATCGCACTACCTGGGACTTTTTGGCCGATACCTACTGGTATGTCACTTACCCCGACCTGCCAGCATTGAAGTTTTCAGCCAGCGACAATGTACTGAGCTGGACTGGCGACCAGACGGTCTGGCATATCTCTGGCTATAAGAACGGCTATTTCTGGGGTGTATCGTCAGCCCTGATGTTTGATCCAGAATCCAGCGGCAGAACCCAGTCACCGAATCAGCGCAGCTTGGTGGGCACAGTGACCGCGAATGGTCAGGTGCAAATCAGTTTTATCGGTAATAAGCGTTTTCAGGAAACAGTGACTGGTTTTGGCCACATGAGCAAACTCGAAGAGCAATGGGTTTTCCAGATGCAGATGGCAACCTCATCTGACAACCCGACTCTGCACTGGGCAAATATGATGCAAACCACCAAAGCAGATCCAAGCTGGCACAAATTGCCAGGCGTGAATTGCTCGGTAGGAGACATGCTTGAAGGGGCAAGTTATCCGCAGTTTGATGACGAGTAGGCAGCTTTTCATTTGACCCTACAAGCTGCCCCCCCCTTAAGCAACATTGCAATCATCCCCCCTCTCGTTAAGGCTGCGGGGGTAGTGTGTTTACGCAGTACGCTTGCGCAAATGATGCAAGGCTAATGCTAACTGCGTGCCGACGACTGCATTGTTCTTGACCAAGGCGATATTGGTTTCCAGGCTGCGGCCTTCTGTCATTTGCTTGATGCGGTTCAGCAGGAAAGGCGTGATGGCTTTGCCAGTGATGTCCATCTCGTCTGCCAGTTGCAGTGCTTTTTGCGTGATGGATTCTATCTCTTCCTTGGGCATGGCAGATTCTACCGGCACAGGGTTGGCGATGACGATGCCACCGTCCAATCCCAGACTCCATTTGGCGTGGATGAACTCGGCCTGTTGTTCTGCCGTGTCGAGCTGGAAGTCTGCCCGGAAGCCACTGTCTGCAGTAAAGAAAGCCGGGAAGGATGACTGGCCGACACTGACGACCGGCACGCCGTGGGTTTCCAGGTATTCCAGCGTCAGGCCTATGTCGAGTATGGATTTGGCACCAGCACAGACCACGGCGACCGAGGTGCGTGCCAGCTCTTGCAAATCAGCAGAGATATCGAAACTGGTTTCTGCACCGCGATGTACGCCGCCTATGCCGCCAGTGACGAATACTTCTATGCCTGCCAGGGCAGCGCAGATCATGGTGGCAGCAACTGTTGTGGCACCGAGCTTGTTACTGGTCAGTGCATAGGCCAGGTCACGGCGGCTGACTTTCATGGCGTCTGGCGAATTACCCAGTAGTTCCAGTTCTTCTTCATTCAAGCCGATGTGGATTTTGCCGTTCATGATGGCAATGGTGGCAGGCACGGCACCGCCGTCACGGATAATTTGTTCCAGCTCGCGCGCGGTCTGCACGTTTTGCGGATAAGGCATACCGTGCGAGATGATGGTGGATTCCAGCGCCACCAAAGGCTTGGCGGCCAGGCGGGCGGCACGGACTTCATCGGACAACACTAAATATGATTGCATGATATTTTTCCTTTTAGGTGATGCAGGCTCATCCTGCATCAGACTTCTTCAAAAATAGTCGGGCTGATCGTCGCCGCCACTGTCGCATCACTTTCCAGCGTCAGTCTGGCGAGCGTCAAGCCATATTCACAAGCCAGGCCCAGATCATCTGGCGTGCGGCACAAAGACCAGGCCACGCCTGCGGCAAAGGCATCACCTGCGCCAGTGGCGTCACGCACATTTGCTGCAGGTGCTGGCAGGTGCTGCATGCCATGCACTGCTTCACTGGCCGTATAAGTCACCCCCTCGCCCCCCATGGTGACGATGACATCCTGCACGCCGCGCTGCTGCAATTGCTGGCAGGCGGTACGCAGTTCTGCTGGCCCTGCAATAGAGAGGCCGGTTGCAGCCCTCAGTTCACCCCGGTTCAACACCAGCAGGCGCAAGCCGCGCAAATCTTGCGGCAGGCGCGCCATCTTGGGTTCTGACACGGCCACCATCATCAGCGGCATGGCTTGCTGATATGCTTCTTGCAATAACAAGCCTATGCTATCTGTGGGCAAATTCAAGTCGGCAATGGTAAATGCTGCATGGCCGCGCTGCGGCTGGCGGCTTTGCAAGTAATCTGGCGTCAGGGCTTCGCAGCATTCCATATGCGCAAGCGCCAGCACCATGTCGCCCTCATCATTGAGCAAGGCGGTATAGCTGCCGCTATGCATGCCCGCCGCCTGCAAGCAGGCCTTAACGTCGATGCCGACAGACTGCGCATGGTCCAGCATGCTGCGCCCGGCTGCATCGTCACCCACCGCACACAACAAGCGGGTGGGCAAACCCAGGCGTGCCAGGTTCTCGGCAATATTGCGGGCCACACCACCAAAAGCCTCATGCTGGCTGACAGGGTTGGAAGTACCCATCTGCACCGGCCCCAGCGTGCGCAATTTGCGGTCTATATTGGCCCCGCCTATGCAGACAACAGGCCGCTGGTCAGGCAAGACATAAGCCCGCCCCAGCAGGCGTTTGTCACGTATCAGGGCAGCAATGTGCCCGGCCACGGCAGAACGCGACAAACCCAGCTGGTCTGCCAGGTCTTGCTGCGAAATAAAGGGCTGGGCGGCGATGAGCTGGTAAAGCTGTTCTTTTTTGGAGGTGGGCTGTGTCATGCTGTTATTTATCTATACAACAATTAAAACAATTGTTTTTAATGGTAAACATTTGTCTTGTCAATGTCAAACGATGGCATGAAACTGTCAGGGGATTTGCAGAAATGCAGGGGCAACCCATTTAGCGGTGGCTAACAAAACAAATGCGCTTCATCTGGGCATCTGTTTTTTTCCTCTGCATACTTCCTCAAAAAACTGGCTTGCCTTTATAGCTGTGCATCGACCGATTTGACCGCGTTTTTTCTCGTCTTCTTATTAGGCTTACCAGTCAGGCGTACATACAGATGCATGGTCGCCCCTTGAAGTTCAGGCTCCAGTTCAGTCAGCATGTCCTCTTTACCTTTTAGTGCGGCTTCAAATGCCAGTATCAATGGGCGGGCATGTTTTTCGTAGCCGAGCTTGCGCATTTTATCGAGAATGAGTGCAGCAGAAGTGGGCGTTTGTAGTGCAGTCACCAGAAAATCCTCAATGAATTCTTTGCTTAGCAGTGCATTTAGACATCCATCCAGATATTCAGGAATGCCTTGCTGACTGGCCTCATATTCAGCATCCAATGCTTCCATTACATGAGATCTGATCTCCCGGTCCTGAGACTCATGAATGCGATTAATTGTAGTCACCGCACTCGTCCCGCCCCCCTCTTTCAACATCGCCTGCAATTCTTCCTGCTCATACATCGCCTCAAAAAACTTCGCCAGCGAAATCACATTCTGGCGTATGCGGCGCGTTGCGCGCATTTGTAGCCAGAGGCGGAACATTTGTTCGGTGATGCGGTATTGGGTGCGGCCATGGGCGGGGGATTTTTCTACCAGGCCTTCGTTTTCCAGCAGGCTCAACTGTGCCGAAATGCTGGTGGTTGGCAGGTCGGTGTAGCTGGCGATTTCTGCGGCAGTGTGGCCAAAGCGCAAACCCAGCTTGGCATCGTTTACCGCCAATGCATGCATGATGACCTGGGCTTGCTCTGACAGGTCTTCTATGCGGGCCTTGTAGTAAGGCGTGGTGATGTCCATCAGGCGTTCAAAGTCTTCTACTGCGCGGCTGTTGGGGCCGTTGCGCAGCAGTTCAAAAATCAGGCCGAGTGCGCGTGGGTTGCCGCCTGTCAGTTCGTATAGTGCCTCAACCCGTGCAGGATTGGTGCGCAGGCGTTCTTTCACTTCTGGCTGATTTTGTGCATCGGCCAGATGTTCAAGCACGCTGTGCACTTCATCCAGGCTGAGTTTGCCCAAACGCTTGGGCAAGAAAAAATCATAGAATGCCTTGTCGTAATCAATGAAGGCATCGGACAGACGTACAGAACCGCCGATGACAATAGGCGAGGTGGTGGTGGACAGCGCTTCGCGCAAGGCCCAGTAGGCGGGCGAATGCGGGTCTTTGAGTTTGCGGCCAGATTTGTCGATACGATCAAAAACCATGTCAAGATTATCGACCAGCATCACGGGGCGTTTTTCCAGCTGGGCGCAAGTGTCTTGCAGCAGTTTGAAACCAGCATCGGCTGCCAGTTTGCTTTTGTCGCCCTGCTTGCGAATCTGGTCTATAGCCTGCAAGAGTTTTTCTGCTTCATGACTTTGCTGAAGATAGTCAAGTTCATCGGCCAGGGCTTCGCATGCCGCCCACCAAAAATCAGAGAGATTTTTTACCTGGTATAACTCTTCCGGAAAAGACAGGGCAAGCAAGTGATTACTTAAATCCGGCTCGCGGCGTATGGCGACAGCCAGGCGCTTCAATAATGTGGTCTTGCCTGCACCACGCACACCTACCAGCAGGTAATGCTGGACATTGCCTTGCAAGGGCGCGCGCGCCAGTTCTGCGCGCATGAATGCAAAATCATTTTGGCGGGCGACAAAGCTGGCCAGCAGGGCTTCCTCACTGAGCCAGTCGGGATTGTAGTGATGGCTGATCACAGTGAATTCCTTCTGAGCCACCAGCGTCTCAAAGGTTCAAGATGAAAGCGATAGCGTTTGTTGCCTGAGCTTTCGTCTGGCCACCAGTAGGCATCTCTTTGCAGGATGTCGCGCAGGTTGATGAACATTTCTCTTTGCTTTTCTGTGCTGTCGTTTGGCATGCGGCCTTCCAGATGGATCAGCATGTTTTCTGGGCGGGCACCTGTCGCATCCTGAGCAGCAAGACTTAACAGTGCAATGGCATGGGCTGCCTGGGCGGCACCCAGTTGCAGTGCCAGCCTTTGCTCCCAGTGATGAAAGTCATTGTCTGAACCTGGTTGCACCATGTCGTTCATGGCTGGCTCTATCTGGTTGATGATGTCTGCGACTGTAGTAGTGTTAGCATTGGTGTTTGCATTCGAATCGGCATTAGCGCTGACACGTTGGCGCAAGTAGTGGAAAGCTTTTTGCAAGTAGTAAGGTTGCGCCCATTGCACGGCGGCCACGAGTTTGCGGGCGGCTTCGTTGTCGAGTGCCAGTTGATAACGCTCAGCCAGTTTGAGCAGCATGGCAATGGCCACTTCTTCTGTGAAGGCGGCCAGATGCTGATGATTCAGGCTATTGATGGTATCGGCCATACCATGTTGCTGGACCAGAGTATCGAGCCCCACCGAGCCTGACACCAGCCATCTTACCGAGTGCGAGCCAGGCAGCGCACGCACATCATTGCGGAACCAGTCAAGAAAACGGCGCACTCGCCTGACGCCGCCTGGTGTGTCATTGCGTATCATATTGAAGAGCATGATGGGCAGCTCATCGATGTAGACCAGCCAGGGCTGGTCAGCCTGCATCAGGAGGCGCAATAAGTCATTACCGAGGTGTATCCAGTCTTCACTGGCAGGCGCAGCCAGGTCAACGCTGGCGGTGCCTGCACCAGTCACCGCAATCTTGATAGACTTGATGCGGGTGCTGATGGCATCAAAGGTGGCAGCAAACTTGTCTTTGATCTTGCTGCCAAGGGATGCCATTTCAGGTGCCAGGGCCGAGTGCAGCTTTTCCAGAAAAGCCAGCTCATCCTCACAAGAGGCGACATTGATTTCTATCGCATGCCAGTTTCTGGCTTTGACATGCGCCATGACAGCGCGGCAGATTGATGTCTTGCCTATGCGACGTGGGCCAAGTAGCAAAATATCATCATTCCTGAGGATGTCGGCAAGCCGCCCTACTTCTGTACTGCGCCCAAAGAAGTTTTCGCCTTCGACCGGTGTACCTGCAATGTTATCCATGAAGTTCGCCCTGGAATTCAGATAGAGTCAATGCACTAAGAAAATTTAGCGCTAAATAATCATAGTGCTAAATTTTCTTAGTGTAAAGCCGTTTTTGCAGCTGCTTTGGATGCTTTGAAGTTTGCCAGTAAAAAAACCCGCAAACCTTGATGGCTTGCGGGCTAACTTTATTTGATCCATCCAGACACTACTGCACATCAAGCCATGCACCCCATTACTGCAGATGCTGCCAATGGCTTGAAGTGAATCAATGCCCTACTTCACTTTGTATTACCGGTACAGCCAAGATAAACCAAAAAATTCCTGCGGTATGTTCGTCAGCGCACTGATGGGTGGTTTTTTTGCGCGCATGCTCCGCCTGCATTGCTCTATATGTGCTGGTGCTGCGGTCACTGTTGGCGTGCTGTTGCTGGCAGGTAGAGCGTGGCATCACGACTGAGCTGTTTTGATTTTCCATTCACAATTAAGCAAACAAGGTTCCCCATGAAATTTTCCATACTGATGTTGACACTCGCCGGCGTAATGGCGACAACCGCTTGTGATCGTCAACCGACGCAAGTTGTGGTTCCTGTGCCGGTTGCCGTACCCGGCCCCGCCGGAGCGACTGGTGCAACTGGTGCTACCGGTGCAACTGGCGACAAGGGCGTACCAGCTTCTGTCGGTGCCACTGGCCCCGCAGGTGCCGACGGCATGCAAGGCGCAACCGGCGATAAAGGTACACCAGGTGAACAAGGTTATGACGGTGCCAAGGGCAAAACTGGCGAGCCAGGCAAACCCGGCGAAACCGTCATCGTTTTGCCGCAAAAATAAAACCAGGTTGATCCGTGTTCGTCATGCCCTCGAGTGATGAACACGTTCTTGCCCACTATTCCCTACACTCTCTCAAAAAGTAAATCATGAATCAGATTATCAATCTCATCGTTTACCTGGTTGTCTTTGGCCTGATCTGGTGGCTGGTCGGCATGCTGCCCTTGCCAGCACCGGTAGCACAAATAGTGCGCGTGCTATTCATCGTCTTGCTGATCGTCATTGTCTTATCTGCCTTTGGCTTTGTACCTGGTGTACGTATGCCACAAATACGCTTGTAGGCAACATGGCATGCAAGCAATTTGCATGCTTTCTTTCTCCTGCCCTGCCTGCCCGCCGCGACCTGTCTGATTATTCTTTCTTATCTGCGACGCGCGCGCGTAGCCATTCAATCACGACTGCCACCAGAAAAAATCCCATAGTGACCAGCAACAGCTTGAGCATGACACCCACGTCAAACTGCTTGCTGCGGTAAGACGCCGCAGCAGCAATCAAGCCAGCCGCGCAGAGTATGCGCATGCCTTGGCGCTTATAGGCTGCCCTGCATAAAGTTAGAAATTTGTTGTCTGTGTCGCTGCTCATACAATTGTGCTTGCAAGTCGTGAGAGTGCGATTCTAACAGTGCCGGGCAAACGGCAGTGAAGACCTTGCCTTGCAGACGGCGCAGGCATCGCCTTGATTTCTGCTCCACGCCTGTGGTAACGCCGGCAGATCTGTCAATATGACCATCAATGAAGAAGACCCGGTTTTCTGCCACGATGGCTGCCAGGGCTTGCATACATTTACCCGCATTGGACAGCCCTGGCATCAGTAGCCGGGCAAGGCCTGTCAGTTCAGCGGACAAGGCTTCATCCCATGCTTTATTTGACAAGCTTAAAGGACAGCCCCACAATCAGCGCGCTTTAGTATATTTGAGAGTTATTTGTGACCAATATGGCAATTTATACTGATTACCCTGTCTGGTGCAATGCAACAAATCCTCACTCTGTAAATACCAGCAAAAGAGACAATAAACAAGAATCAAAGTATGGTTGCCAGTCTGCCGCGAATTTGCACAAATTTTGACCAAAAAATCAGATTGCGCTTGACGTTGAACAGGCGCCATAGTTAAATACGAAATCGATTGCGCAAACGATTGCGCGACAACTTTTATCGAGAATAAGCATCATGAAGCCACGCATTACGGTAGTCGGCAGCGTCAATATGGATCTGGTTTTTCGCACGCCGCGCATGCCGGCCGTGGGCGAGACCCTGCATGGTCATGAATTTTGTCAAATTCCCGGTGGCAAAGGGGCTAATCAAGCCGTTGCCGCAGCCCGTCAGGGTGCCCAGGTCAGCTTCATCGGTGCTGTGGGTGATGACGGTTTTGGCAGTTTTTCCCGCGATTGCCTGGCTGCCGAAGGTATGGAGCTCACGCACCTGGCCCGCGTAGCTGGCGTGGCGACTGGCGTAGCCGGTATTTTGGTGGATGACAGCGGCAGCAACAGCATCGTACTGGCGGCAGGTGCCAATGCCACACTGACAGCGGCACAGGTAGATGCTGCCACCGCTGCCATCGCTGGCGCGCAATTACTTGTTTGCCAACTTGAAACCCCACTGGCGACCGTCACCCGCGCGATAGAAATCGCCCGCGCCCAGGGTGTCAAAGTGATTTTGAACCCGGCCCCGGCACAAGACCTGACAGACGCCTTGCTGGCCCAGGTCGATTACCTGATCCTGAATGAAACCGAAGCTTCGCAACTGAGCGGCATCACGGTTGTAGACCAGGACAGCGCCAGGACAGCATCGGAACAAATCTTGCGACGTGGTACGGGCACGGTTTTGCTGACCATGGGTGAACATGGTGCCCTGATCACTGAAAGCACGGGCAGCCAGTTCATCCCGGCTGTCAAAGTTGATGTGGTGGACACCACAGCCGCTGGCGACACCTTCGTTGGTGCCTTTGCCGTTGGTCTGGCGAATGGCCTGAGCGTGATCGACGCCAGCCGTGAAGCACAATATACGGCTGCACTGACAGTCACCAAACTGGGGGCGCAAACATCCATACCGCAACGCCAGCAGGTGCTGGATTTCATGGCGGTCAGGAAGGCTGCCTAAGAAAGTAGCTTGCGAAAGCAGCACCAAAATTGGGCACTGGCACAAAATCATGCCCTGCCAGCAGCACCAACACTGTTTTTGATAAAATTTCGCCCGCGTGGCTGAAACGAAATGTCCGCACCATGTTAGGCTTGCACAGGCTTTCAAGACTGGCTCGATTTTTTATAAAGCCCAGACTGTGGCAGCGAAATACATGGTTTTTAATTTGGGCGCTGCATGCTCTACGTGAGCACAACAGCACAACGACATCTGATGAAGGAAATTTCATGAAACTCAAGCAAATCTGCCTGTCCCTGGCGACCCTGATGGCTGTCGGCGGCGCGGCCAGTGCTTATGCTGCAGACCTTAAATTTGCAGTGATCTATGACGCAGGCGGCAAGTTTGACAAGTCCTTCAACCAGTCAGCATCTGAAGGTGCAGAGCGTTTCAAGAAAGAAACCAAGCTCAATTACATCGAAGTGCAAGTCGCCAGCGACACCCAGACTGAACAAGTCTTGCGCAATCTGGCCCGCAAAAAAGTGGACATGATCGCCGCCATCGGCTTTGCACAGGCACAGGCAGTACAAAACATCGCCAAGGAATTCCCGGCAACCAAATTCGTGCTGATCGACGGTATTGCTACCGGCGACAATGTCAGCTCCGTCTTATTCAAGGAACAAGAAGGTTCCTACCTGGTGGGTGTGGCAGCAGCGATTGCCAGCAAATCCAAAAAAGTAGGCTTTGTTGGCGGCATGGACATCCCCCTGATACGCAACTTTGCCTGCGGCTATGCACAAGGTGCCAAAGCCACGGAACCCAAGATTGATGTGGTACAAAACATGGTTGGCACCACCACTGCAGCCTGGAATGACCCGGCCAAGGGTGGCGAACTGGCACGCGCCCAGTTTGAGCGCGGCGTTGACGTGATTTTTGCAGCAGCTGGTGGCAGCGGCATGGGCACCTTGCAAGCCGTCAAGGAAAAAGGCAAGCTGGGCATAGGTGTTGACTCTAACCAGAACTACATGCATCCAGGCAGCATGCTGACATCCATGGTCAAGCGCGTGGACCAGGCCATCTATGACAGCTTCATGCAGTTGAAAAATGGTAACTGGAAAGGCGGCACCCAATACAAGGGCCTGAAAGAAGGCGGCGTAGATTGGGCACTGGACAAGGATAACCGCGCTGTTGTGAGCGCTGACATGGAAAAACGCGTCAACGCGGCCAAGCAAGACATCATCAGCGGCAAGGTTAAAGTTGTTGATTTCCGTGAAGGCAATAAGTGCCCGGTCTGATGCCTGGCAGAATTTGACGATAAATTTACCAAGAATTGACTATAGGGCGCAAGTGTCTGACATGGATACGATGCGCCCTGATTGATGTTTAAGCCCTTGCACACCGCCATTTAAAGAAACGCTCAAGTATGCAGCCAGCAGTTGAATTTCAACAGATCTCCAAACGTTTTGGTGCGGTACAGGCCAATCGTGATGTGAGCTTTTCCATTGCGCCGGGTTCCATCCACGGCGTGATTGGTGAAAACGGCGCAGGCAAGTCCACGCTGATGAGCATACTGTATGGCTATTACCGCGCCGACAGCGGCAAGCTGCTCATCAATGGCGCAGAACAGCATATCCGCAACAGCCAGGAAGCGATTAACCTGGGCATAGGCATGGTGCATCAGCATTTCATGCTGGTTGAGAACATGACGGTGCTCGACAATGTCATGCTGGGCACAGAAGGCGGTTTTCGCCTGAAGCCCAAGCGCCATGAAGTGGAAGCAAAACTTCGCGAAATTTGCCAGCGCTACTCTCTGGAAGTAGACCCACTGGCGACAATACAGGATTTGTCCGTCGGTGTGCAGCAAAGGGTAGAAATCCTCAAGCAGATTTACCGCAGCGCGAACATCCTGATTCTGGATGAACCAACTGCCGTATTGACGGTGCAGGAAACTGCCTCATTATTTGAAGTGCTGCGCCTGTTCAAGGAACAAGGCAAGACCATCATCCTGATTACCCACAAGCTGCAAGAGATACAGGAAATCACAGACCAGGTCACCGTCATGCGCGGCGGCACTGTCATCGGTTCGGTGGCAACCAAGGATACGACAACGGCACAAATGGCTGAAATGATGGTGGGCCGCCCGATAGTCACCCACTTGCCACGTGCTGCGTATGCGCCGGGCGAGATGGTGCTGGAGGTCAAAGACCTGAACCTGGTGAACTCGCAAAAAGTCAGCCTGTTGAAGAATGTCAGTTTCAATATCCGTGCGGGTGAAATCGTCGCGATTGCCGGTGTCTCTGGCAATGGCCAGAGCGAATTGCTGGAAATCTTGAGCGGCATGCGCCTGCCTACCAGTGGCAAGCTGCAAATGCAGGGCAAGGACTTGCCCTTTGCTGGTCGCAAGGATGCCGATGGCTTGCCAGCAAGCTTCCGCGACCTGGGCATAGCCCATGTACCAGAAGACCGCTTGCGCGATGCCGTCGTCAAGAATTTCTCGGTGATGATGAACAGCTTTCTGGGTTACCAGAAAAAACTGGGCAAGTCATTTGGTTTGCTCGATTACAAAAGCATTTTGAAGAATTGCACAGACTTGCTGGCAAAGTTTGATGTGCGCCCGGCAGACCCGCATTTGCGCATCGCCCTGCTGTCTGGCGGTAACCAGCAAAAAGTGGTGATGGCACGCGAGATTGCGGCCAACCCCAAGCTGATGCTGGTGGGCCAGCCCACCCGCGGTGTTGACATAGGCACGATAGAAAGCCTGCATACCCGCCTGCTGGCGATGCGTGATGCTGGCATTGCGATCTTGCTGGTATCAGTGGAACTGGAAGAAGTACGCGCCCTGGCTGACCGTATCCTGGTCATCTCTGGTGGTGCCATTACCGGTGAATTGAAAGCAGAAGAATTTGATGCAACCGAGATAGGTTGCCTCATGGGCGGCGTACATACTCATTAAGTGCCAGGGATGAAATCCAGCCTCGGTAAGAATATTGCAAGAACAAGCGAATACAGACAAGCGACCAAACCAAGATGAATCAAGCCGACCTCCCACGCTGGGCCACCGCATTTGCCCTGCCGCTGTTAAACCTGTTCTCTGCCTTATTGGTCGCGGCAGGTGTGATTTATCTGCTGGGTGAAAGCCCGATAGAATCTCTGAGCATACTCATCAATGCAGCCGTGCTCAACCCTGAAGGTCTGGGTTACACCCTGTTTTATGCAGCCACCTTTATCTTCACTGGTTTGTCCGTGTCGGTGGCCATGCAGGCAGGTTTGTTCAATATCGGTAGTGAAGGCCAGATGTATGTTGGTGGCCTGGGCCTGACCCTGGTCTTGCTGTGGCTGGATTCGTCACTGCCAGGCTGGTTGCTGATACCGCTGGCGATGCTGGGCGCTGCTGTATTTGGTGCTGCGTGGGCTTATCTGCCGGGTTATCTGCAAGCCAAACGCGGCAGCCATGTGGTGGTGACCACCATCATGTTCAACTTCATTGCTGCCAGTTTGATGAATTATGTGATCGTCAGCTTCCTCATCCCTGCTGGTCAGCAAAATACCGCCAGCCGCGTGTTTGCCGATGCATCGTGGCTGCCCAAGCTGAACGGCATTTTGCCTGTGCTGGGTGAAACACCCTTGAACATCAGTTTTGTACTGGCGCTGGTGGCACTGGTGATTTACGGCGTCGTCGTCTGGCGCACCACCTGGGGTTACCAGTTACGTGCCACTGGCCTGAACCAGCATGCGGCGCATTATGCGGGTATCTCCATCAGCAAAACCATTATCGTGACAATGATGATATCTGGCGCGCTGGCTGGCCTGGCTGCTGTCAATTCTGTCATGGGTTCTACTCACTATCTGAACCTGAACTTCCCTGCTGGTGCTGGTTTTATCGGTATCGCGATTGCTCTGATGGGGCGTCAGCATCCGGTGGGTATTTTGCTGTCATCCATTCTGTTTGGCGCGCTGATACAGGGTGGCTTTGATCTGTCGCTGGAAAAAGCCAATATCCCGCCAGAGACCTTTATCTTTATCCAGGGTTTGATCATCCTGTTCTGCGGTGCCATGGAAAACCTGTATGCACCTGCCCTGTCTGCCCTGCTCAAGCGTAAGGAAAAATGATGTTTGATGATTTTCAATTTTCCAGCATCCTGGTATCGACCATACGCAATGCGCCGGTATTGATATTTGCGGCCATGGCTGGCCTGTTTGCAGAACGCAGCGGCGTGGTAGATCTGGCGCTGGAAGGCAAGATGCTGGCCGCCGCCTTTGTCTCCGCCGCCGTGGCTTTTGTGACCAAGAACCCCTGGCTGGGCATCATGGCGGGCATTGGCATTTCTGCCGCCATCGCCCTGCTGCAAGGCTTTGTAAGCATCACGCAAAAGGGTAACCAGCTGGTCGCCGGTATTGCCCTCAATATTGCTCTCAGCGGTTTGACCTTTGTTGTTGCCCAGTATTTCTTCCAGCAAGGTGGCCGCACGCCTGACCTGGGTGAGGCGCGCCTGTTTGATATCGTGTTGCCGGGTTCAGCCGCTATTGCTGGCATCCCATTCATAGGCTGGGTGTACACCAGGCTCATCGGTGGTCATAGCGCCCTGGTATATCTGGCTTTTGCTCTGATCCCTGTCGTACATTGGGTCTTGTACCACACCCGCTTTGGCCTGCGCCTGCGTGCCGTCGGTGAGAACCCGCATGCGGCAGATGCGGCGGGCATTAATGTAGAACGCACCCGCTTCATGGCCATGCTGTGTGCTGGCGTGCTGTGCTCATTCTCTGGTGCCTATCTGTCCATCGTACAAAGTGGCTTCTTCTTACGCGACATGTCGGCAGGTAATGGTTACCTGGCCTTGACGGCGCTGGTGTTCGGCAACTGGCGGCCTTTGCATACAGCACTTGGCTGCCTGATGTTCGGCTTCTTCGCAGCCCTGCAAGTCCAGATCGAAGGCGTGGTCTTCCCTGGCATAGGCAAGGTACCCGGCTCCCTGATACAAATGATACCTTACGTGGTGACCGTGATCGTTCTGGCAGGCTTGATGGCAAAGTCCGTCGCCCCGAAAGCGATAGGCCAGCCGTTTGTGAAGTCACGTTAATTTAAAAAACATAAGACCTTTCACCACAGAGGCACAGAGAAGAGCGAGTGAAGAGCCGAAGTGTTGGCTTATTCGTAGGTTGGGCTGATGAGGTGTAGCCCAACCTACACAATTGCAACCTCCTCGGCTTTTCTTCTTGCCCTTCTCCGTATCTCTTTGGTGAGCTTTTAGGTTTTCCTAACACTTAATAATAGGACTTACGCAAAATTGTCCCAGCAAGGCGTGGCGACGAAGACAGTACTTTAGTACGGCTAGGAGCTGCAACGCAGCTGGGGCGGTTTTGCGTAAGTCCTAAATAATTTCGACCTCCTTGAACCGGGTCAACTGCAACAATTCACATCGCGACTGGGTTCTGCCCAATGGCCAGCCGGTGTAATTTTGGAGAGCATACACATGTCAACAACAGCTAAACATAAAGTCATATTTGATACTGATCCAGGTGTCGATGATGCAATGGCCCTGTACTTTGCGCTGGCCCATCCTGATATCGACGTGGTTGGTATCACCACCTCATTTGGCAATGTCCATGTTGAGCAGGCAACTGCCAATGCACTGTATCTGACCCGAATTACTGGCCGCGATATCCCGGTCGCACAAGGCGTGCCTGTACCATTTGCCAAAGAACCTGGCACACCTCCTGATTTTATTCATGGTGCCGATGGCCTGGGCAATCTGAACAGCCGTATTGAATTGGGTGGCAAGGCAGAAGTGGAAAGCGCTGCCGAGTTCATCGTCAAGATGGCACGTCAATATCCTGGCGAAATCACCCTGGTTGCCGTTGCACCTCTGGGCAATCTGGGCCTGGCCCTGAAAATGGAACCACAATTGCCCAAGCTGTTGAAGCAGGTGGTATTGATGGCTGGTACGGTCGATGAACCAGGCAATGTTTCGCCAGTGGCAGAAGCCAATGTCTGGAATGATCCTGATGCAGCTGACCTGGTCTTCACCGCAGGCTGGGACCTGACCATGGTGGGTCTGGATGTTACGCACCGCGTGGTCTTGCCTTCGACTTTCTTTGCCCGCCTGGCAGAACAGCATAAACACGTGGCGATGGATACCCTGTCGCATGCAGTGAACTTCTATGCCAACTTCTACCAAAGCATACGCCCGGACCTGGGCCATGCCTGCTACGGTCATGACGTGCTGGCTTTTGTCTGGCTGGTAGCACCAGAGATGTTCGAGACCAACTCTGGCCGCGTGCGTGTTGCCAAAGAAGGCATAGGCAATGGCCAAACCATGATGGCAAAACTGCCTATCCCCTACCCACAATCCGGCTGGGAAGCCAGCAAGCCAGAAACCCGCGTTTGCATGAAAGTCGATGCAGAAGCGTGTAAGCAATTGATCGACAAGACACTGTCATCAAACTGGCTGCAGGCTCCGCTGGCACCAGCGGCAAACTGAGGAGAGCGCATCATGTTTATCGAACCAGTTGATTATCGCGCACCTGATGCTGCGCAAAAGTTTACTGAAAGCCTGCACCGCACTGGCTTTGGCGTGCTGACCAATCATCCTTTGTCGCAAAGCACGCTGGAAACCATTTACAAAGAATGGTATGACTTTTTTCAGACCGATGCGAAGAACAAGTATGACTTTGACCGCGAAAAAATGGACGGTTATTTCTCGCCTAGCATTTCCGAGACAGCCAAGGGCCAGACCAAGCGCGACTTGAAAGAGTTTTATCATATTTACCCTACCGGCCGTTATCCGTCTGAAGTATCGGACGCAGCACGCAAGTATTATGACGATGGTGCCAAGCTGGCAGCAGAGTTGTTGCAATGGGTAGAAGACTATTCGCCTGCCGAGGTCAAGGCCAAATATTCCATGCCCTTGTCAGACATGATCACTGACAGCGACCTGACTCTGCTGCGCGTTCTGCATTACCCACCGCTGCGTGGCGATGAAGAACCCGATGCAGTACGCGCCGCTGCCCATGGCGACATCAACCTGCTGACGCTCTTGCCAGCCGCCACACAAGCCGGTTTGCAAGTGCTAGGCAAAGACGAGGCATGGCATGACGTGCCCTGTGACTTTGGCATGCTGATCGTGAACATCGGCGACATGCTGGATGAAGCATCTGCCGGCTACTATCCATCAACGATACACCGCGTACTGAACCCTACCGGTGAAGAAGCGAAAAAATCACGCATCTCTCTGCCACTGTTCCTGCATCCGCGTGCGGATGTGGTGCTGTCCGAGCGTCATACTTCCGGCAGTTATCTGCAAGAACGTTTGCGTGAACTGGGTGTAAAGAAGTAAGTTTTTTGCAGTTTGGTTTTACAAGGCCATCTGCAAGTGAAAAGCCCGCAACAGGAAACTGTTGCGGGCTTTTTGTATGTTGAGCCATCACTTCATGCTCATCGACGGGGCGCACAAAATAAGGCAATAAACATCGCCAACAATAGCCTCCCAACCGTCATGCCAGACTCGATCTGGCATCCAGCGTCGTTAAGCCGTATCGCCTGCTTCACTGTCCACACAGGACATCGGCAATTTTGCGCACTATCTGCCCGCAGACTGCATCAGCATGCCAACAACGCTGCCAAATGCCGGTTCAAGTCCGGCATCTCGGGTTTAAATCCGCATTGAGCGCAGAGGATGCATATCACCTGCGCTCAATCAAACATCATGGCTGACAACTGTAGAGAGTGGCGCTAGGCTCCAGGCTTACTCCAGTGTCTTTGCTTTTGTCCTGCTTGACCAATTCTGCAAAGCACTTGTTCTCAAAGAAACCGTTGTTCATCACATAAGCCTGGTTTTCCACTGGTTTGAAGTTGACACCTGTAGTGCAATAACTAACTGCGAAAACAGTTGATTGCTCTGTGTACACTGTCAATCCTATCACCTCACCCACAGGCACCTGTACAGAACTTACCTTGTTCGCTTCCTCTTTTAAAGGCAGGTTGAAACGCTTACCGTTTTGACATAATACATACTTGCCTTCATTCATGACACGGACCGGTACCATCATGGTATTTGCATCCGGTGAGAAAGTCGGATAAGTGTTACATGCACACAAAGCCAATGCAACTGCGACTATCATCGTATAGTTTACAAACTTCATTTCATCACTCCCTGTCCATCTGCAGCAGGTGTACCACCCACCACCTTTGCCATATCAGCCAATACTGTTGCTGTCGTAAATGCACCAGGTCTTGATTCATCCAGATATAGTACGAAAGAGTAGGCAACAGGTTTGCCTTGCATCCAGCCCACTAAAGGTAAATTACCAGGATTATTCCGTGCTGCATCAACCAAAGTGCGATAGATAATGAAATAAGGTTTGTTCTTGGACTTAGCAAGCTCAGCAGCGCGATACAGTGCGTAATTTTGCACGCTACTTGGTTTAATTAATCCATTGCCAGAGAAGGCAACTTTATCCAGCTGTCCAGGTCCCGGGATTTCATAATATCCACCGGTGATGCCATCGCTTTGGTAGCTGGTGGCGCAAGCACTCAACAAAACACTGGAGGCCAGTAGTAAACATAATTTGTGCAAAAATAACTCCTGTTAATTGATAGGGCTCCGTACCTGATTGTTCAAGAAAAACTGATCGCCGATCAAATTTTTCCCGCCGCCTGTAGTCATACCCAAATCCGCATCACGGCACGATTAATTTTCAAGCGCGGATTCTAACCTATTAATTGCTGACAGAGGCCGAAAACGCGTACGTACATCGATTGCAGTTGCAATGGCATCCTGAGACAAGCATACACGCCACGCAAAATACGGCTGTAAACATCCTTTGAAAAAGTCGAATATCGTCATGCCAGACTTGATCCGACATCCATGGTCGTTAAGTCGTATCGCTTGCTTCACTGTACACACAGAAAAACGGTGATTTGCATGCTGCCTGCGAACAGACTACATCAGTATGCAAGCAATGCCACTGGATGCCGGATCAAGTCCGGCATGACGGGTTTGAGTGTGTGCAATCTAGTAACGGTGTCAGTATTCGCAGGGAACAAAATACCCTATGCAAACCGCAACATCGCTTTCGCCAACTCTTCATGCAAAAGCTGGAACACCGCCCTGACGCGGGTAGTCTCTCGCAAATCGGGATGTATCAGCAACCACAGTGCCGCCGCGCATTCGGGTATGGGCTCCCCCACCCGCTGCAAGGCATCTGAGGCATCACCCAGGATGCAAGGCAAGATCGCCAAACCGATGCCCTGCAGGCAGGCTTGCTGGACCAGGCCAAAGCTGCTGCTGCGGTAGCCTATCTCATCCAGTGGCAGGATATTGCCCAGCCAGCGCAGGCTGCGGTGGCCGCTGTAGGCGTCATCGAGCGCTATCCATTCATGCTGCTCCAGTGGCAGGTCTGCATGCGATGCAAAATAAGACGCTGCCGCGTAGATGCAAAATTCCAGTGGGGCGATGTGTTTGCCTATCAGATAATCCGGTGGAGTGGTCGTCGGGCGCACGGCAATATCAGCATCGCGCTTGGACAGATTGGCAGACTTGTTATCGACTTCCAGTGTCAGCCTGATTTGCGGGTAGAGCTGGCGACATAAAGCCAATATGGGTGGCAGTAAAGTCAGGGCCAGGCTGTCGGTGGTGGAGATGCGTACCAGGCCGCTGGGTCGCAAATCTGCGCCCGCCACCCGCAGCATGGCACTGGTGGCAATGGCGTCCAGCTCGGCACCGGCGCGCATAAGTTCTTCGCCTGCGGGCGTGGCATGGTAGCGGCCAGCGCTGCGTTCAAACAGGCGCACACCAGTTGCTGCTTCCAGCTGGTTCAGGCGACGGAAGACTGTTGCATGATTCAAGCCCAGACGGCGGGCAGCACCAGCCAGCGAGCCTGTCTCGGCTATCCAGGCAACCAGTCGCAAGTCATTGAGATTTTCTACGCTTTGCATTTTCGCAAACCATCTTGTCGTCAATGGCTAATTGTATTGCATAAATGCAGAAACTACACTGCGTATGTCATCTATTAATCAATCACTACAGAGGAGAACGAAATGAAACGTACATTCTTAGCAGTCATGACAGGTTTGCTGTTTGCCACTACGACACAGGCAGCCGAACCTATCTGGGATGGCAACAAGGTCGAGATGATCAGTGAGAAACTGGGTGAAGGTGTGTATGCCTACTATGCCAATAACGCCAAAGAACTCAATGCCAAGGGTGGTGCAGCGGCCACCAGTGGCGGCTTGATCGTCGGCAGCAAGGGTGCCCTGTTGATAGAGACCATGCTCAACAAGCGCCTGAATTCACAAGTCATGGCACTGAGCCAGAAGCTGGGTAAGAAACCCATCCTGTATGCCGTCAACACCAGCTCGCACGGTGACCATGCCTACGGCAATATGTATATGCCCGCCAGCACGAAGATTATCCAGCATGCCCAGACCAGCAACTATATCCATGCACATCTGGACGATGACAAGGCTTTCATGATCAAGAACTTCGGCTCTGGCCGCGGCATAGAAGAAATCAAGGCACGCACTGGCGATGTTCTGGTCGCGCCAGGCAGCACATTAAAGCTGGACCTGGGCGGCAAAGTTGTGGAGATCATGGACTTTGGCTTTGCCCAGACCGGCGGCGACCTCTGGGTATGGGAACCGCAAAGCAAGGTCATGTGGAGTGGCAACCCTGTCATCGCTGGCAAACCCGCGCTGCCCTGGTTACTCGATGGCCACCTGATCGCCACGCTGGAAACTCTGCGCCGCGTTGATGCCTTTTTACCGGCGGATGCCCGCATCGTACCCGGTCATGGCGTAGCTATAGGCAAGGAAGACTTGAAATGGCAAATCGCTTATCTTGAAACGGTACGCAGCCAGGTGCAGGCAGCCATTTCCCAGGGCTTGAATCTGGAACAAACCGTTAAGCAAGTCAGCATGCCAGATTATGCGGGTTATGCGCTGTTTGGCTGGGTGCACCCAGGCTTGAATGTGCCTGCAGTATATAAGGACTTGGGTGGGAAGTAAGTGCGCGCTTATGCTGCTGTCATGGCGGCATATGCAAGGCTTTAACTTGCAGGGCGCAGCATGTGCACCCTGCAAGGATGTGGCTCAAGCCGCTTTTTGCGTCGATGCTTTCGCCAGACTCACGGTGTCGCCAGCAGGGATACCATCAGATTTCCAGCGCGCAAATTCTGTGCGTATGGCTTCCAGGGTTTGCTTGCTGATTTCAGGCAAACTACCACCCAGTATCTCGGCTGCTTCTTGGAAGCCCTGCTCTACTGCAGCAGTAATTTTTTCCAGCTTGGCGGGGTCATCGCCTATGGCCGCCTTGGCAAAACTGAGTATGCGTTCAGCAGTTTTTTGTACACTGAATTCTCCACCCTCGGCTACTGCTGCCTGGGCTGCCTTGATGGCTTCAGGGCTGGCATTGATTTTTTGTTGGCCGCTGACTACCTTGGAAATTTCCAGACCTTGTTGTTCAATCAAGGGTTTGATGAGGTTGATGATCTCCTGGGCCTTGCGGTCAGATTCTTCCAGCAGGGCTTGCAGGTCAGGCTTCGCAGTCTTGTTCAGGCGCGGGTCATTATAGACAACGGTACTTTCTTTACTGCCTGCGACCGAGCTATCCAGATTGACCTTGGCGCTTTGATCAGGCGTGGCTTTGATATCTGCCTCTTCAGCGCTCTTATCGCCAGCCTTGGGTACTTTGGTTTGCGCAGTCTGATAAGTGCGCGCGTAGATGTCTTGTGTCGAAATGCCTAAGCTCATAATATTACTCCAGGGTAATATGGAAATTTAATCCCATACTACGTTATCGGGCACAAATGAAGAAACTTCAATGGCAAAAGCAAATTATGTGCTGCTTATTTGCGCATTAAGCCGCTTCATCCGTCACGGCATCAAACATGACCCTGTTTCTGCCAGCATGCTTGGCTGCATAAAGTAACTGGTCTGCCCTTGTGCGCACCATGTCCGGGGTAATGTCACCGCCATGGTATTCGGTAATGCCTATGCTACTGGTCACGAACACTTGTGCGGCAGCGGTCAGGATGGGGTGGGATTCCAGACGCTGGCGCAGTCTTTCCATGGCGATAATCGCTTCAGAAGCGCTTGATTCAGGGAAAAGGATGGCAAACTCATCCCCGCCCAGGCGTGCGGCTTTGTCTATGCCACGTATGTTTGCCTGCATCATGCTGGCAAAGTGAGTGAGCACTTCATCACCGGCCTGATGGCCATACACATCATTGACCGTTTTAAAGTGATCGATATCCAGCAAAGCCAGTGCATAGGGGCGGCCCATGCGCTTGGCGCGCTGGTGTTCATCTTCCAGCATGGGCAAAAAAGCAGCACGGTTGATCAAGCCCGTCAGGGCATCCACCTCGGCTGCCTGTTGCCATTCCTGGCGAGCCGCTTCTATTCTGAGCAATTGGCGGTTATGCAGGGCCACTGCCAGAATGGTGAAGGTGGTCGTGCAGACGAAACACACCAGCATGAAATTCGCTTCCACCAGATTGCTGGTCTGGAAAGGCCCAAGTTGCTGGCCCGTCATGGCAATAATGGCCACCATGCTGACAGCCAATATCAGCGTGACCAGATTGAGATTGACATAAAAAGCCAGCAGCAACAGCACCGGCAAGATGAAGTAGATAAAGCCTGGATGACCCCGAAATGCCAGATACAGCAATACCCCGACACCCAGGCTGGTTAACACTAGCCTTTGCACTTCGATACTGCGTAGTTGCCGGTCATCACTCCAGGCCTGGTAGAGTGGATAAATAAGCAAGATACCAAGACTGTCTGCCAGCACCAGCATGCGGAAGAAATCGACTGCCTCATCCCAGCCTATATAACCGCCTACAGCCAGGTTGAGGCTGATGATAAGGCTGCTGAGCATGGTCGGTATCAAACAGACTTTGATGCCAAAATGCAACAAATCTTGCGCCTGCGTCAAGCCACCTGGCAATGACAGGCGCATCATCAGCATGGCCACGATGCCAGCCATGCCATCTGCAGTGGCTGAAATCAGGGTGTACAAGAGGGGAGAGCTGCGGTGCACTTCGGCCATACCAGGATAATTCGCCCAAAAACTGGCGAATATGATCAGGGGCAAGGCCAGCAAACCATGCCGCATACACATCACCAGGCCTATGCCAGATGCCAGCCACAAGAGCGTGATATTGCTAGGTTTCAGGGCAAACAAGTGCATGCCGGTACGGGCAGCCAAATAATACAGGCCCATGCCAAACAAGGCCCAGGCCAGTTCCTGCAACTTTTTTCTGAAAACCGGATGTGTTTGGCCGCCCTGCCCGCCAAGGCTGGAAGCGGAGGATTTAAGCTGATTCACCATATTTGACATGGTTTGATAATACAATGTTGCCTATACCAACGAAAGATGAACATGTTTAACAAAAGTGAACTATTGCAAGCTGCCAATACAGCCCGTGAATCCGCTTATGCGCCCTACTCCAAATTCAAGGTCGGCGCAGCCGTGTTGACCAAGGACGGCAAGACTTTCCATGGTTGCAATGTCGAAAACGCCTCTTATGGTTTGTGTAACTGTGCAGAACGCACAGCCCTGTTTTCTGCCATTGCTGCCGGTTACCGTCCTGGCGATTTTGCTGCCATCGCCGTGACTGGTGACACTGAAGGCCCGATCGCCCCTTGCGGCGCTTGCCGCCAGGTCATCATAGAACTGGGCGGGCCAGACTTGCCAGTGCTGCTGACGAATCTCAAAGGTGATGTCAAGACCACCACTGCGGGTGATCAGTTGCCAGATGCGTTTTACCTGAAGCCCGAATAAGTTTTCACCGTCCCGCACAGCGCCTCTGTGCGGGATGATCACTATCTCTACCAACGTCATCATCTCCTGCATGAGCAAATCCATACTGATCATCGAAGATGAAGTCAGCATCGCCGACACCCTGGCATACGCCTTAAAGACTGACGGTTTCATACCGCAACACTTTAGTCTGGGTCAGCAAGCACTGGAACTGCTGCGCACGACAACAACGCCCCCAGCCCTGATCGTGCTTGATATCGGCCTGCCCGACATCAGCGGCTTTGATGTCTGCCGCCAGTTGCGCCAGTTCTCGGATACGCCAGTCCTGTTCCTGACAGCGCGCAATGATGAGATAGACCGCATCGTCGGCCTGGAAATTGGCGCCGATGATTACGTCAGCAAACCCTTTTCACCACGTGAAGTAGTGGCCCGCATACGCGCCATCTTGCGGCGCCAGCAAGGCAAGGTACAAACCGTTGCCGACGCAACCCCAGCGCGTTTTGAATTGAAGCCGCAAGAAGCACGCATACTCGCGTATGGCCAGCCGCTGAGCCTGACACGCTATGAATACCTGCTGCTAAAGACCTTGATGGAAAGCCCCGGCCATTTGTTTTCACGCGCGCAGCTCATGGACATCGTCTGGACCAATGCGCCCGATACGCTGGAGCGCACGGTCGATGCCCACGTCAAATGCCTGCGCGCCAAACTCCGCCAGGCACGCCTGAGCAGTAACGGTACGGTCGATGATGACCAGGCCAATGATGAAGGCATCATCACCCACCGTGGCATGGGCTATAGCTGGTCACCTGCATGAAGATAGGCCTGCGCATACTGCTGGGTTATTTCTTGATACTGGGCTTAAGTGCCTGGCTGATCCTGAATGTGGTGGTGGAAGAAATCAAACCCGGCGTGCGCGCCACGCTGGAAGACACCCTCATCGACACTGCGCAAATGCTGGCCACCCTGGTGTCAGAAGACGTGGCAGCAGGCAAGGTCGCCGACAGCGACTTGATGAAGCGCCTGCAAAACTATGCACAACGCAGCATCGACGCCAACATCAGCGGCATACGCAAGACCAGCCTGGACTACCGCATCTATATCACTGATGCAAAAGGCATCGTCATTTTCGACAGCGATGGCATGGATGTAGGGCAGGACTACTCAAGCTGGAACGACGTCAACCGCACCTTGCAAGGAAAATATGGCGCACGCAGCACCCGCAGCAAGGCGACAGATGAAACCAGCAGTGTCATGCATGTCGCCGCCCCCATCATGGACCGTGGCCGCATCATAGGCTCGTTGACGGTAGCCAAACCTATCTCCACCATCAACCCCTTTATATACCGCAGCCAGCGCAAAATATTGCAACGCAGTGCCTGGTTGTGGCTGGGTTCTTTGTTGATAGGGCTGGGGTTTTCATGGTGGCTGAACCGCACTTTGCGCAAGCTGCAAACCTATGCCAGCAGCGTAGAAAACGGTGACAAAGCCAGCCTGCCAGATCTGGGTAATAATGAAATCGGCAGCCTTGGCCGCGCCCTTGAAGCCATGCGCGACAAGCTGGAAGGCAAGCAATATGCAGAACAACTCATGCATACCATGGCCCATGAATTGAAAAGCCCCATCGCCTCGATACAAGGCTCGGCCGAACTCATGCGTGAAGACATGCCCGCCGCAGACAGGCAGCATTTCCTCAACAATATCCTCGAACAGAATGCCCGCCAGCGCCAGCTTATCGACAAACTGCTGGCACTGGTCAAACTGGAGAAACAGCAAAGCCTTGCCCACGTGCACCTGGTCAACATCCCACGTCTGCTAGCACTGGTGGCTGAAGATGCCCAACCCAGACTGCAAGCCAGGTCCCTGCAATTGCAACAGCAAATAGACGCAGCCATCACCAGCATCAGCGGCGATGAACTGCTGCTGCGCCAGGCGCTCGGCAATGTGCTCGACAATGCCATTGCCTTTGCCCCTGCTGGCAGCAGCATCAGCATGCAAGCCAGCCTGCATATCAACACCGACAACACCCCGTCTGTGCAAATCAGCATCAGCGACCAGGGACCGGGCATACCCGACTACGCCCTCGATAAAATCTTCGACCGCTTCTACTCCTTGCCGCGCCCAGATGCGGCCAAAAGCACCGGCCTGGGTTTGCCCTTTGTGCGGGAAGTGGCCTTGCTGCATGGGGGAAGTATCAAGGTCGAGAATCTGGATAATGGTGGCGTCGTGGCGACATTGTGTTTGGGTACCTGACTCCATCCCCATTTAGTGGAAGAAAGAGGAAGAATGGTGAAGAAGCGTGAATACAAAAAAGTCCCCCACTTCACACAAACCGCATTCTCCCCGCACATTCCTTTTTTACATTACAAGCTTCGTCATTACCGGAGCCTGTCATGCAAAGAAGTCTGTTATTTAAAATCGTCATCGTTGGCTTGCTGGCCATCTTGTTGTATGTGCCACTGGGCATGATACATGCCACCATCTGGGAGCGTATGCATTACCGCGAGGAGGCGGTGCGCAGTATCACAGCAGATTCTGTCAGTGAGCAAGTGGTTGTCGGGCCTGTGCTGGTCGTCCCTTATACCGAGACCTGGGAAGATGAGAGCTTTGATGCATCGCTCAATAAAACCGTGCGCCGCCAGTTGTCTGCCAATAAAAAGCATTACATCTACCCCAATGAAATGCAAATCATGGGCAATATCGATACTGACCAGCGCTATCGTGGCATCCATAAAGTGCTGGTATATACCGGCCACCATAAGATAACGGGTGACTTCATGCTGCCAGAGTTATCGAGCATGGTGCAGAAAGACAACCCCAAGGCCGTCATCTCCCTGGCGGAAACGCCCTATATTTCCATGGGCTTGAGTGATACACGCGGCCTGCAAAACTTCCCTAAACTCAAATGGGATGAGCAAACCATCGAGTTCAAACAAGGCAGCAAACTCAGTTCTTTCCAGCGTGGTATCCATGCGGGGCTGAATGATGTCAATCTCGCCAGCGCAAGGCAAGTCAAATTCAAGATAGACCTGGATCTTGATGGCATAGAAAAACTGAGCTTTGCCCCGCTGGCTAAAAATAACCAGGTGACGCTGGAATCAAACTGGCCACACGTGCAATACGGCGGCCGCTTTTTGCCATCACCAAAAGGCAGGGTTAATACAGATCAGAGTGTCAGCGCCAACTGGAATATCTCTTCCCTGTCCAGCAATGCACAGCAACAAATGACCCGACTCGAAAATGCCGGGAACGCGGCCAATGTGGCGCACGGAGCCAGCCCGGCGGAAGATGGCAGCCCAACTTCATCTGCCTCACCCATCGATATCTTCAGTGTTTCTTACATCGAACCAGTCAACATCTATTCGCAGGCTGACCGTGCCGTCAAATATGGTCTGATGTTTGTCGCCCTTACCTTTGCCGCCTTCTTCTTGTTTGAGGTATTGAAGCAGTTACCAATCCACCCTGTGCAATACACCCTTGTTGGTCTGGCGCTGGTGATTTTCTTTTTGCTGTTGATCAGTCTGTCAGAAAAAATCAGTTTCGTGCTGGCCTACCTGATTGCCAGTACCGCCTGCATTTTACTGATCGGCATCTACCTGGCGAATGTGCTGAGAGACTGGAAACGTGGTGTTGGATTTGGGTTCGCGTTGACGGTCTTGTACGGCATCTTGTTTGGCTTATTGAATTCAGAAAACAATGCCATGATGATGGGTAGCCTGTTGTTGTTCGCGGTCCTGTCCGGCATCATGTTAGCAACCCGTAAGGTAGATTGGTATAAGCTGGGTAAGCCAGCCACGGACAGCGCCTACGATCACGCCTGATGAGTCTAGCAAATTGATTTGACGAGAGCCAGGACCTTGCATGCATCATGTGCAAGGTTCCGGCTTTTTCAAGCATGGTCTATCGTCAGCCCGGCATTGATCTCTGCCAGACTGCGCATCAGGGTTTCGGAATAATGCAGGCCCGCGCCGGAGGTGGCATAGATCAGCCTGAGCAAGATAAAGTATTCGCCATCGCAAAAATCGCCAACAGCAGGCAATTTGTATTTGACCTGCTCCAGAAAATCCAGCAATTGCGCTTCTTCTGCCTGCCATGCTGGTGAATTTGCCTCTGGCTCAGTTGCACATTCCAGCAGACCCGTACACCATTGCCTGACCCCACCATGAATGGCTGGCTGCTCCGCACCCGCCAGCTCGATACTCACCTGTGCATCTTCACCCCAGCGCTTAAGCGTCTTGCTGTTGTTGCTGATGCGGGATATCGCACCATCAAGTCCCTTGCCATCCGCCGCCAGAGCAAAGCTCTCAGCATCAAATTCTTCACCGCCCACTTCAACATAAAAACGCAATAATTTCATTCTTGCCCCCGTATCCAGGATTTAAAAATGCGTTGCCATCGTAACTCACTTGGCTGCAGGATAAACCAGCCAGACCATCCTCATTCTAGTCGTGAATGAAATTTTTGCAATTGTTATCACCGTCTGAAATTCAGCGGACAGCTTGCCACGCCAGTAGCCTCTTTCAAATGAAACTACTGGCTGTCGCTTCTGGGAACAGGATTAAAACCGCAGTTCCTCAGCCTTGACCAGTCTTGCAACCAGGCCATTCAAAGTCATATTGTGATGTGCAATGATGGTGCTGGCGGGCAGCAAGGCTGTGTCATTGCAGCTATGTGCATCTTCCACCAGGATGACGTTGAATCCCAGCTCGCTGGCAGCGCGGCAATTGGTATCGATGCAGTACTGTGTTTTCAGGCCAGTGATGATGAGTTCCTCGATACCTTTCGCCTGCAATTTTTGCAGGAAATCCGTACCCTCGAAGCAACTGGGCCTGGTCTTTTCAAATACGGTATCCCTTTCCATATCCAGCGTCAGCCCTGGCATGAATTGCCAGTTGACGCTGCCAGCTTCTATCGGCGAGCCTTGCGGGCCAGTGTGGCGCACGGCAAATACCGGCACACCGGCAGCGTGTGCCTTGGCCAGCAGGCTATTGATATTGTCCAGCACCTGCTCTGCTGCATGGATAGTACCGCCCTGCAACAAACCGGCCTGCATATCAATGACCAGCAGGGCCGGGTTTGCATATGATTGTTGTTCCATTTTCTTGATTCCTTTTTTTGCATTCTGCATGAATAAATTGCCAGCGAACAGGCAAGAAAAAACCCCGCTCATTGCTGGCGGGGTTTGCTATATCTGGTGGACTTAAATCCACTAGCGGACTCAATCAAACCAGCAGCTAGCCTACCCCGCTACTACCAGTAGTAGTCGTGGTGACGGTGCAGCCTGTCGTGGTCAATTGAAATGTCATGCAAAGAGTGTAGTTTCTCAATATGAGATAGTCAAGCACTGGGCAGATTTCATTTCTTCAGGAACTTTGGATAAGCATTGATCTTCGCCTGCAGGCGTTGCGCCAGGCCAAAATCGGCGGTCAGCAATTCATCATGGATGAGTTGGGCTTCATCGCGATAAGTCAGGATTTTTTCATTATCCCAATAATGCGGCGGGTGATACAGATTGGTAATGCGGTCAGCCATCTTGACCATCCAGATCTCTGCCGGTTGTTGCCGTATGCGGTCGAGGCTGTCACGCATCTGTTCAGCCTTGGTCGGCAGCGCGGTGTTCTTGGACAAAGCCTGCACGCCATCAGCCACAGCCTGGCCAAATTCCTGTTTCAATAATTCGTAGCTGGCACTGGTATCTTCTATGGTGTCATGCAACAAGGCACATTGCACCGCCAGTGCGCCATCGGCAGTGGTATTCGATTGCAAGGCCCAGATGACTTCCATGGCAACGCTGGCGATATGGTTGATGTATTCCACCCGCTCACCCTCCACCTTGCCACCATAGGTTTGCCCGCTATGCTGGCGCGATGAAAACGACCAGGCTTTTTCATAGATATCGGGGGTCCAGTGATTCATCTTGTCATCCTTTAAATAAGAGCGGAAAAATGAGATACCCATCCTTCACATCGCCACCCACCGGGTACGGCGCCGCCGGTCGCGGAACATGTGGATGGCGGAATGCACCATGCCTTCCGGGCTGCCGCTTTCCTGGTATTGCTGGCGCAGGTAGAGTGCATCGTTACCGGTGCGGGCGACTTCGCTCAAATGTGTCAGTGCATCTTGCGCGCCCAGGCTTTCCGCATGGGGTTTGAGTTTGTTCAGGCTGGCCAGTATGTCTTCGCGCAAGACGGTGTTTTCATAGGTTTTTGGATGCACGGTAACGCCGTCAAAGCCGAAACGGCAAGCCTGGAAGCGGTTGTAGTTATACACCAGGTAATCATCTTCTGCCGGTGGCGGTTCACGTCTTTCCAGCAAATAGGCGCACAGGACTTGCAGATAGGCGGCCAGGGCAGCGGCTCTTTCCACATTCAACGGGGTATCGCAGACGCGCAGTTCTATGGTGCCGTATTCTGGCTTGGGACGTATGTCCCAGTAAAAATCTTTCATGCTTTTGACGACCCCGGTTTTTTCCATTTTACTGAAATAGCCATGGGCAAATTCATCCCAGCGCAACAAGAAAGGGGCGCGCCCTGACAAGGGGAAGGCATACACAGAATTCAAACGGGCAGAATTGAACAGGGTGTCACCGCCCTGCACATAAGGTGAAGAAGCCGACAGTGCGATGAAATGCGGCACATAGCGGTTGAGTGCATGGAGCAGGTACATGGCATCATCACCAGAGGTGCAACCTATATGCACATGCTGGCCAAAAATGGTGAATTGCTTGGCCAGGTAGCCGTAGAGTGCTGACACTTCCTGGAAGCGTGGTTTGGAAAATATCTTGCGATCTGTCCATTTCTGGAAAGGGTGAGTACCGCCACCGCAGATGCCTATGTTGAGCACGTCGGCGGCGTGCACCAGGGTGTCGCGTATCGCCAGCAATTGCTGCAATATGCCCTGATGCGTGGTTTGCACATCAGTGCAGATTTCTATCATGCTCTGGGTGATTTCTGGCGTCACATTGCCAGGGAAAGGACGTTTCGCCAGTAAATGCAAAAGATCGGGGCTGGAGGCAGTGAGATCAAAATCAGACAGGCTGACGAGTTGCAGTTCCAGTTCCACACCGACCGAGAGCGCATCCGAATTCTTGAAATCTTCGAGTGGCATCATTGCTCCTGTTCTTCTGGGGTTTCTTTGGCTGTGTACAAGGCTAGCTGGGTCAGGATGGGGCCAGCGATTTCCAGTATCAGGGTCATGGCAACCAGGGCATACCATTCATTGGTGGTGGCAATGCCCAGACTGTTTGTCTGTTCAAGGTTGAGAATCAGAAAGACGGAAACCGGTGCCAGGCCCAAACCGCTGAGCAATCCCTTGCGCATGGAGATGCCACTGACTGGCGCCAGCAATGTGGTGACCACCATCTTGCTGCCCAGGCGCATGACCAGCAACAGGCTGCCCAGCATGGCACCAGCCAGCACCTGCGCCCAAGCCAGGGTAGATGCAGCAAAGACGAACAGCACCACCGCCAGCAACTCACCCAGGACCCCAAAATTTCTTTGGGTGCGGCCGAGGCTGATGCGTCTGTGCCTGGCGATCAGGCCAAAGCTCAGCGTCGCCAGTATCGGTGACAAACCGCTGGCGTGGGTCAATGCCACCAGGACAATCACAGCAAAGGCAAAACCCAAGGTCGCATCCTGTGCCTGCCGCCCCCTCCAGCGCAATATGGTGGGCAGCAAAATGCCAAATATCGTGCCTGCCAGCAGCGAAGCGCAAGCCACCAGCATGACATGCAAGCCCTGTGAAGTGGCTTTCAGGAAATCTCCTGGCGTCTGCATGGTCCAGTAAACCAGGATGAGTTTAAAGGCAAACACTGCCAGCACAGTATTGATGGCCGTCAAATGCAGGATGCGTTCACTGACCTGACCTGAGCTGCGATGTTCATTGATCACGCGGATGACAGCCGCAGGTGAAGATGACATGGCCAGTGCTGCCAGCAAGAGCGACATCAACTGCGTGCTGCCATACCAGAGCGACACGCAATACACGGCCACAAAAGTGGCAGCTGCCTCAATCAGGCCAGTGATGGCAATCCAGGGATTGATGCTTAGCCAGCGCAAATTGATACGATAGGCAAATTCAAACAGCATGAGGCCAAAAGCGATATTCGCCAACAGCACCAGGCTTTGATTATCCAGCGGCGACAAATAGTCAGGAAACAGATTCACTAGCGCAAAACCGGTCAAGGCATACACGCTGATGCGTGGCAGATGTAAGCTGCGGTTGAGGATATCACCCAGCAGCCAGGCCAGCGCAATCACACAAGGCCATGCCATCTGGCTGATATTGATGGAAAATTCTGTCATGCTGTCTCCTCAAAGCATCAGGCTGTTTTTAAAGTCTGGTTTCCCGGGCGGCGCGCAAAAAACTGTCTAATATGGGTGTGCAATCGAGCAGATCGCTCTGCCCTGTCAGATGAAATTCAGGATGCCATTGCAAGCCAACCACGAATTTGGCTTTTTGATAGCGTATTGCTTCCACGATGTTATCGGCTGGTGAAATGGCTTCCACCTTGATATCCCGGCCCAGGGTCTTGATGGATTGGTGGTGGATGGAATTGACTCTGGCAGCTACATCTGCGGGAAACAGTTTTGCCAGTGAAGATTGCGGCGTAAATTGCAAGTCATGGCCATGCTGGTCATACAGATCATTGACGTGGGCGATGGCATCTGGGACTTCAGTGACGATATCCTGGTGCAGGCTGCCACCGAAAGCCACGTTCAATAACTGGCAACCACGGCATATACCCAGCAAGGGTTTGTCGGCCTCAATGAATTCATGCAAGAGTTCAAGCTCATACATGTCGCGGGTACGGTCACCACCCCATTCAGGGCGGGTGGATTGCTGTGAATAACTCTCAGGCGCAACGTCAGCCCCGCCTTGTAAGACCAGGCCATCCAGATGGCGTGCATAATCGCGCAAGCGTATATTGCTGTGCCTGATCAAGCCATTGGTATTGACCGAGGGGATCATGAAGACCATGACATCGCGCGCCATGACCCATTGGGCAATTGATTCTTCCAGATATTGCAAAGTCTTGCTGGACAGCCCTTTGGCACCTGCCTGCGGATGAAATATCCGGGCAGAGACGCCTATGCGCAAAGTGCGATGGGTAATACTCTTTGCCGTGCGTATCGAGCTGGCCTGCAAACGCGCAGACACCACGCGCAAGAGCGTGCGCCAGGGAGATTCTTCTGTCTGATAAGGCGGTTGAGGCGTAGATTTTTCTGGCTCTGGCTTGGCTGCTTGATCAGTTGCCGCAATATGCGGCTGGCTATCTGGCTGACTGACATGCACGGACGGCAGCGCTACGGCAGCGTCCTGGTTGACTGGTGTGTTTTTCTCATCCGGCATGGCAGGTATCCATTGCTGAAAATTGAAAATCAAAGCTGCATTTTTTCTTGTTTTATTGTCGGTGCAATCTGACAAGCATACAATAAAAATCAGCAAAAGATACGCAATGCCATTTCCTACCGCAAGATGGCATCCACTACTTGATTTTATTATGCTTGCCAGGAACAATTACGCTGGCTGGTTTCCGCTAAAGAACGGTCGTCACTTGGCGGGCCATTAATGGCCCCGGTCTTGCTAGCATCTGGCAGGTGCGTGCAAACATTCATTGCCACGCCAGCCCGTTGGGACAATTTGCAGCGCTCATCTCCAAGCAGTCAGGGAGTAAAGTCTGTGCAATTCATCGCTGCACAGACCACCAGAGCTTACATTTGTTGCTCCTATGCCTGCAGTATAGTTTCAAATCTGATTTCTACAAATTTATCTGCCGCAGCATACCTGTATCACTCACAATAAAAACATCACCGCCGCCACTATCGTTGGAGGCAAAGCACCCAGCAACAAACCTACCGCGCCTATCGATTCATCATTGAAACCACGCTTCAACAAAGCCACGCCTGCCGGGTTGGGGGCATTGGCTATCACAGTCAACCCACCACCGGCCACTGCACCCGCCACCAGCAAATACTTGGCTTGATCACTCAAGCCTGCGATCAGTGAACCCAGATACGTCAGCGCGGCATTATCAGTAATCGCCGTCAGACCCAGTGCCGCAAAAAACAGGGTATGCGGTGCCAGGCTGGATACGATGGGTTGCAACCACCATTGCTGCATGCCGCCCAGCACGACCAGGCCCGCCAGAAAAAAGCCTACCAGCAAGCCTTCCTTTAAAATCAAGGGGCTTTGATGACGCTCATATGCCTGGGTATAACCCATGAAGAACAGAAACAGGCCAAGAAAGAATACAGGGTGATGGGCAAACACAACCACGCCCGCCAGAAAGGCCAGATGAATCAGGCTGACGATGAGCGGCACTGGTTCAGTTGGCGTCGTTTGGGTAGACGCGTCTGTCGTCAGGCCAGCGATATGTTTGCGCAAAAGCAGCGTAACTACGGTGGCATTGAGCACCACCGCCACTGCCGCCTTCCAGCCAAAAGTGGCCAGCATGAAGGCACTATCCCATTGCCAGGCAGCAGCCACCATCAAGACTGGTGGTGCAGCATAGGAAGTCAGGGTGCCGCCGATAGAAACATTGACAAACAGCACGCCCAATGCGGCATACTTCAACCACTCTGGTATGCCCTGACGGAAAATTTTAGGTGCCAGCATCAGGGCTGCCAGCGTCATGGCGGCAGGTTCGGTAATAAGAGAGCCCAGCAAGGGCACCACGGCCAAACCAAACCAGACCAGGGCAATGGTATCAGGTACTGGAGTAAAGCGCGCCAGGGCCTTGAGAACGCGCCCAACAAGCTCCAGCACGGGGCGGGAAGCAGCCACTACCATGACGACAAAAACAAACAGGGGTTCAGTATACTGGCGTGACTCGGCGTAGCTCACTGCGGCATCACCGCCTGATACCAATGCCATCACCACGATGAGCACAAAGGCCCAGAAACCAAAGACAACTTCGACCTCACCCAGCAAATGAAACAAGCCGGCATGAGCGGTATTCTTATGCGCAAGTACTTCAAAAAATTTGGCACTAAAAGTATGCAGCAAGGCCAGGCCAAAGATCACGGCTCCAAGTGTGTTCATTAAAGTCATCACTGTTTTCTTTCCTCGAATATGGATGCATATCTTACACGAGCTTAACCATGCTTACGACAAAAACCGGTGTAAGATGGGTCGATATTCCTCTCCTCCTCCATCCATACTGTATGGATGGTGGAATGCCATTACCAGACCTTTTCTCTCGACCGGGATGGGCCTGTATCACGGACGGATTCACTCCTTAGCTCCCATATTCTTATGTATAAATTCCGACTACCGCTTTTTCTCGCCCTCCTGGCTGGTCTGTTTTCCAACAACACCCAGGCCGCATGCACAGATGCCTTGCTCGGCGACTTTGCCCGTGAAAAAAATGGCCCTGCCATCATCAGGGTAGAAAAAGTGCATGGTGAACTGGCTTACCGCATGTCAACTGAAAACAAGCAATGGGATGCCAATTTCCAGAAAAGTGGCTTTGTCAGCCCGGACAAACTGGCGCAGATGCTAAAAGACGAAAGCCTGCTCAAGACCTCATGTGCGATATGGATGGACAGCGGCGTGCTGATGAAACTTCCAGTGGGAAGCACCTTGCAGGTCAGTACACCTACTCAAAAATCCTACATGGCCAGGGAAGTGACGACAGGCTACGTCTACTACATCATGCAAGGCTTCATGCTCGAAGTAATAGATTTGTTTCCGGTTGCCGCCAAAGGCATATCTCCAGCGGCGCCTGAGCCTTTGAAGAAAAGGCCAGAAGGTAAAGAAGTGCCTGATGCTGCGGCAATATGTCCGGGTAAAAAATTGCCAGACATGAAGCAAGCAGCATTTAATAATTTGCGTACTAGCACCAAAGACTGGTTCCGGAAACGTTCACCACAAATGCAGTTGGAATTCATCTGCGGCCAGTGGCTACATGCAGAAATGCTGAGATTTCCTGGCACGGCGACAAAAGAAGAAAAGGAAAGAAGCGCCATACTGGAAAACTTCCGTGAACTGCTGAAGGCAGGCCAGATACCGCGTAATGAAAACGGGGAGGCACAATGGCTAGATGCCGGCATAGCTTTACTCAGAGGCAATCATGACTGGAACATGGTCGTGGCCTTGCAAAAAGAATTTTATGATTTATTTGATCAGGCTGTCTTCCCGCATCTGACTGTACCTGCCCGCTATGAAAACAGCTACACCAATACCGAATTGCTGAAACTGACGCGGTTTATGCCAGCAGAACAAGCTCTGCGCGTCTTAAAAAAATTCAATGAAAAAGGATTTCTGGCAAACTCTCGCGAAAGATCAGAGACCAGGCGTTATGATATGTCGCCAGTGGCGATGGAACTGTTACGTTACCATCCTGACCTGGGTACAGTACCTGAGCCTGTCCTGGATTTTCTGTTCTCGCAGGCAGGGGCAGATGCAGTCAATGACAGGGAGTTGATGCGCAACGCGGTAGCCAAAAAAAGCGCAGATGCAGTACATCAGCTATTGAAGCGCGGCGCAAATCCACTGGGCAGAGAAGTGTTATCGCGCGCCTGGGATACACCAGCCTACCCCAGCTTGCTCTCCGCAGCGCTTGCTCAACATGCAGCCGCAAAAGCTAACACCCTGTTGCCCCAGATTGAAGCCGAAGCCGTACTCAGCCGCATACTTGCCACTCGTGATTATGAAAAGAAAATTGACTGGCAGGAGGTGGATTTTTTAGTCAGTGCAGGTGCAGATATCAATGATATGTTTGCACAAAACAGGCCAGAGAACATCGGTGTGTATGCACACATGCGCCCTGAAATCACCATGCAATTAATAGAACACGGCTTGCGGCTGGATAAAAATCATGAGTACATCGATGACAAGAACAAAATCTCAGGCGAATTACTACCTTTGTATTTGCGCTTTGAAGGTTATGAACCACATCGCGAAGACCTGATACGCGCCATGCTCACCAAATACAATAATGTGAATATTGCCTCAAGATGTCCAAACTGCAGTCTGGTTTATCCCCTGGATTACGTGATCAGATCCGGGCGGGCCGATCTGGTAAAAACCTTTATTGAATTTGGTGCCAATCCAAACAATGTCAACAAGGATGGTTCATTAAGTTTTTGGCATGCAATCGTCAAGAATCAGACAGATATGCTGGAGTTGATGGCAGCTTCCACATTTAAACTCAATTTGAATGCTGTTGATAACAAGGGCATATCAATACTGGCCTGGGCCAATTGCCTCAAGGCCGATGCAGCAGCTGCCTGGTTAAGCAAGAATGGTGCGCAGGAAATTGGCCGCGAGATTTGTGCCAAGCTGAAATAGCCTTATTTCAGTTTCACTGCCCGGCACAACCAATCCTTGAACTGGCGCGTTTCTTCTTTCAACAAGACCTCGGACGGATAGACCAAAAAATAGGCGATGCCAGTCTTAATACTGGTCTTGAAGGGCAAGATCAGTTCATGACTTTTCAGCTCTTCTCTAATCAGGGTTTTTCTGGCCAGGGCAATGCCATGGCCGCGCTTGGCTGCATCCAGTGCGCCGTTAGAGTCAGCAAAGACGGGGCCGCTGTTCCAGAGCACATGTTGCGCTCCCGTCGCCTCCAACCACAAGCGCCAGTCTTGCTGATGCTCATCATGCAGCAAGGTATAGGCACTCAGTTCATCGACTAATTTGAGTTGCTTGCGGCTTTTCAGCAAACGCGGACTGCATACCGGTTGCAGGGGATCGTCTATCAGTATTTCTGATGTCAAACCGGGGTAATTCCCCAACCCATGCCTGACAGCAAAATCAACATCATCGCGCGCAAAGTCGGCCAGACGGTTGGTGGTACTGATTCTGATATCGATCGCCGGATGCAGTTGATTGAACTGTGGTAGTTGCGGCATCAGCCATTGCATGGCAAAACCCGGCGTACAACTGACAGTGATTCTGGGTAGCGCTCGCTGTTCTTGCAAGCGCCTGGTCGCCTCTTCCTCATGGGCGTCATCATCGGCGCCCTGTTTTTTTGCAGAACGGCCCGGCCTTTACAAGATCCTGGGCGTATTGATAGGCATTGCCGGTGTTGCCGTACTGACCTCAACCGGGCCAGTGCAATTCAATGCAGCGCTCTTGATCGCCGCTACAGAATGCATGCTGGCCACGGCTTGCTATGGCCTGGCCAGTTTTTTGACCAGGAGATGGATATCCGCCACAGGTGGGCTGGATAGCAAGCTTGTCGCTTTTGGCAGCCAGCTTGGCGCTGTTGCTTTGCTGCTGCCATTTTTTTCGTATGGCGCATTGACACAGCCACCGGCAACCTGGGGCAACAATACGGTGTGGCTGACCCTGGCAGCCCTGGGGCTGGTATGCACGGCGCTGGCTTATATCCTGTATTTTCGTCTGATCGCCGATATTGGCCCGGTCAAGTCGCTGACGGTGACTTTCCTGATCCCACCCTTTGGCGTACTCTGGGGTGCACTCTTCCTGCACGAAGACATCACCCTCGCCCACCTTACGGGCGGCGCCCTGATAGGTCTGGCTGTATGGCTGGTCTTGCGGCCAGAAAAACCAGGCCTTGCTTAAACACAGGAATAGTTGCCCTAACCCGGCCCACATTAAAACAATGCTAATATTTGCTGATCACTATTCATGTGTAATGTCCGAACACCAGCAAAAATAATCCATGAAATCCGTTCATATAGCGATGCTAGCCCTGTTTTACACCCTGGCAACAACTGCAGCACAGGCTGAAATCGTGTGTGCCAACATCAATACTCCCCAGGAAGAAGCCCGGTGCATGGCAGGCGAAGTGGACAAGGCCAACAAAAAACTGTCCAGCTATCTGCAAGCCGCCAAGTCACGACTACAACAGGAAGACGACAACAAGCTCGATCTCGATGCAACACAAAGAGCCTGGGAAAACTACCGAAGCGCCCATTGCGACGACGTCTACACCTATTGGGCCAGCGGCAGCATACGCTACCGCCAGTCAGCCCAATGCCAGCTAGACCTGACACTCAGCCGCACCCGCGATGTCTGGCAAGCTTATCTCACTTTTGCCGATAGCACGCCTGCCCTGCTGCCTGCACCATAGGGCCTGATCTCTCTTGCAAGTATGTTCCTTGAATCGGTTGTACAATTCATTGCTGTTTCATCCGGCGTTTCACATCCGCAAGTACAACCTCAAAGAAACCTTACAGGAGAACACCATGCAGTATCGCGAAGACTTTAATAGCCTGGTTGGTAGTACAGAAGACAGTACGACGGTCAACCGTCGCAGTTTTATACAAACTGCAGTAGGTGTCGGTTTTGCGGCAGCGGTTGCACCGGTATGCGCGCAAACCATGATCAAGACTGACCGTGCCGGTTTGACGGATGGTGTCGCCAAGCTGACAGTGGCGGGCGCAGAAGTGCCACTGTATTTTGCCAAGCCTGAAGGCAAGAGCAATTTGCCGGTAATATTGGTGATCTCCGAGATTTTTGGTGTACATGAGCATATAGCTGACGTCGCACGCCGTTTTGCCAAGCAGGGCTATCTGGCGATTGCACCTGAATTGTTTGTGCGCCAGGGTGACGCCAAGAACGCCGCCAGCATGGCTGAACTAATGAAAGAAATCATTTCCAAGGTGCCTGATGCACAAGTCATGGGCGACCTGGATGCTGCCGTGGCATGGGCTGGCAATAACGGCGGCGACACCAAGCGCCTGGGCATCACCGGCTTTTGCTGGGGTGGCCGCATCACCTGGCTGTATTCTGCCTACAACCCCAATGTCAAGGCTGGTGTGGCCTGGTATGGCCGCCTGGTAGGCGAATCGACGCCATTGACACCCAAGCACCCCGTCGATATCGGCGCAGGCTTGAAAACACCTGTCTTGGGCCTGTATGGTGCCAAGGACACGGGCATCAATGCTGAATCCGTCTTCAAGATGGAGGTGGAACTGAAAAAAGGTAACAGCAAATCAGAATTCAAGGTGTATGCAAATTCTGGCCATGCCTTTCATGCTGATTATCGCCCCAGCTATAACGAAGAAGACGCCAAAGATGGCTGGAGCCGTGCGCTGGCCTGGTTCAAGGCAAACGGCGTAGCCTGATTCCTGTTTTTATTCATTTCCTCTGATTCATCTCTTCTTAGTTTCACTGCAGGCCAGCCACGCGCCGGGCCTGCCCTCTTATCTATCATCAACATTAAGCAAGGACCCGCATGCACACTTATGACTATGATTTATTCACGATAGGTGCTGGCTCTGGTGGTGTGCGGGCCAGCCGTTTTGCGGCACAGTATGGTGCACGCGTGGCGGTAGCCGAGGCCGGCCCGCTGGGTGGCACTTGTGTGAATGCAGGTTGCATACCAAAAAAGCTGATGTCGTATGCCGCTCATTACCATAGCGACTTTGCCGACGCAGCCGGTTTCGGCTGGAGCATGGGTGAACAACAGTTTGACTGGGCCACGCTGATCGCCAATAAGGACAAAGAAATCGCCAGGCTCAATGGTATCTATGGCCAGATCCTGACGAATGCCAAGGTCGATATCATCACTGGTCATGCCCAGATCGTCGATGCGCATACCGTCATCGTCAATGGCCAAAGCTATCGCGCCCAGCATATCCTGATCGCCACAGGCGGACACCCGGTCAAGCCAGAATTGCCAGGCAGTGAACTGGGCATCACTTCGGACGAATTCTTTCACCTGCCTGCCCTGCCGCGCCGTGCCGTGGTGCAAGGCGGTGGCTATATTGCAGTCGAGCTGGCTTCCATCCTGAATGGGCTGGGCTGCCAGGTCACACTGGTACAACGTGGCACACAAATCTTGCGCAGCATGGATGCCGACCTGGGCCATTTCCTGATTGCTGAAATGCGCAAGAAAGGCGTCGAGATTGCACTTGATACCAGCATCCTGTCCATCACCACGGAGGGCGACAACACGCAAAACAAACGCGTGGCACTCAGCGATGGCCGCACACTGGATAGCGACTGCGTGCTGTTTGCCACGGGCCGCAAACCCAATGTCAAAGACCTGGGCCTGGACAACGCCGGCGTGCAGGTGCGCGAGAATGGTGCCATCATCGTCGATGAACACTTTGCCACCAATGTAGACAACATCTACGCCATCGGTGACGTGATTGACCGCGTAGCGCTGACACCAGTGGCACTGGCCGAAGGCATGATCGTTGCCGCCAACCTGTTCCAGCATGGGCGCAAGCTGATGTCCTATGAAAACATCCCCACTGCCGTATTCAGCCACCCCAATGTAGCAACCCTGGGCCTGACAGAAGCCAAGGCACGCGAAAAGCATGTGCATGTGAAAATCTTCAAGAGTGAATTCAAGGCACTCAAACACACGCTCTCAGGATCTACCGAACGCTGCCTGATGAAGATGATCGTCGACGCCGACACCGACCGCGTACTGGGCATGCACATGGTGGGCGCAGATGCAGGCGAAATCATCCAGGGCTTCGCCGTCGCCATGCAATGCGGCGTAACCAAGGCACAAGTCGACGCCACCATAGGCGTACATCCAACCATTGCGGAAGAGTTTGTGACGATGAGGACGGCGGTGGTGTAGCTTGATGAAGTTGCGGCTTCAAAGAAATATTGCTGGTGTAGCGTCGGACTTCTAGCGGAACGTATTCCTGTTTTATAGATGGAGGAAGCAATTTACACAAGCACACCTTGAAGAAAATGGTAAGGCGGCATTTTGAAACAATCGTATGGTGGCGCTGTACATATGATCGCTGGGTGTTGCCAGTATGTTGTTCGGCTGCTTGACAACCCCATGCTAACGAGCGAGCCCATTTTTTTGCAGACGTGACGCTGCATTTGGGTCAAGCCACAACCTTTTTGAAGTTTTTTCCAACCAGGATCTGCGCCGATTGTGCAAGTCTGCGGTAGCCTGATTCTTTTGCAGAGTTGCCCCATGAGCTTCATCCCTACCCTGTCCACTTGGTTAGGTGTCCACTGGTTCCTGCCAGTCGCCACAGTGATGGTCATCGCCGATTCGATGATCGCCCGCAGCGACGACTGGCATGCTTCGCGTGTTCTGGAAGCTGCCTTGCTGTTCGACTTCGTGATCCTGATACCACTGCTGACGCTGTGGTGCTACCGCGCGCATGGCAGAAAAGCAGTACTGCGTGCTCTCGGACTAGTCTGCCTCGCACTGTGGGCCACTGACTGCATCATGCCCCGGCAGCATCACCACCTGCTTGCCTCTATCGAATGGCTGCGTCCAATAGTGCTAGTCGTGCTTGGCCTGTTTGAAGTCGGCATCTTGATTAAGTTCTATCGCGCAGTTTTCGGCAATAAGGAAGCGCCTGACAAGGCTGCCGCAAGGATGGCGAGGCAGCTTGGCCTCCTTTTGTTCGTGGAGCATACGTTGGCCTGGGAAGCACGAATGTGGCTGAGAATTCGCGATTTCCTCAAATACATCACTGGCCGCTAAGTTGCAGCCACGTAGTTGCGATTAGCGCAATCGCACATATGTCAGTCGCCGGCGGCCACCTCAATTTTTGTATTACACACCTGTTCAATAGGTAAATTCCTGCATTTGCATAGCGATGAAAAGTAGCAGACCTGAAAAAACCAATTTGCAAACACGTTGTACTAGGCCACATTTTCATGTCCAGCGACGACTTGACATGTTTTCATGACTGGTTACTGTTACGCAACGCTAATCGTATCTACGGATCTAAGCTGCACGGATCTCCAATTCATGCTCGGCCAAAAAACATCCGCCTGTGGATAAAACTAATCTCCATATACCAGGAACATCTATATCGAATTTGGGGGAAAATGAAGGTGAATAACGCTTCACTTTACCGTCAAGAGGCCTAACTGTAAGATCAAAATAAGATTTACACGCATTTCGATTTGTTGGGCTGAAAATACTATAGTCAATTCTCAATATAGTTTCAGCAGGAATTGTTCCAGTTTCAAAGATGCTTTGAACATTTAAGCGATACTGATGACTTGGAATGTCAATGTCGAGCCAAGCCCAGCCACCGCCTAAAGCAGCAAATAATCCTCGACTTGAGTCATCTAATGCAGATGCAATAAAAAGTGAAGAGATTTTGAGGCCACGTTCAATATCACCGTTATTTCCAGCTCTCCCTTTGTGCTCTACATATCCACCACTACCACCACCCGAACCTGGTGCCAGCCCTACCGTTCCATTGGCATCGACTTGTTCGTGGAATCCGGCCGGAGTAACACCGCTAATGCTGATTATCCCCCCAGAACCACCGCCGCCACCAAGAATGCCGCCCTCGCCACCAGCTTTTATCGTTGCACCACGAAAATCTATGTGTGTAGTCGGTTTTGCTTTATGAATTGTAGCGAGGAGATCTGTTATAAGTGTATTTGAGAGAACAAGATGCTCTTTGCTAGTCGCTTTGGCCTCATGCATTGTTTTTAATTTTAGCAAGTGCTCTGTTGTATACGTTTTTTCATTTTCGCGTGCATCAATAATAGCGTGATGCATTGAGCACATCAAAATCAGATTTTGAATGGAATGCCGATCTTTTGCCGTTTGATTTTCATCATAGCGGAGCCCCCCAGGATTTTGCGCTTTTATATGACAAACTTCGCCAGTTACTGTCTGCGTAATCGGATCTATGATTGAATTCTGGCAGTCAGTAAATGCGCATCGATTCATTGACAGGCCAAAGAGTCTTTTGATGGTCGTAGTACTTGGGGATTTCACTTCTTTCATTTTTTCATTCCAATAAAATCATTCACACGCAATTTCTTATCCCCGAAGCGCGATCGGTACGGCCCAATCACCTCAAGTAGATTGTAATCAATAAAACCACAAATCCTGATATATCCGCGATATAAATGTTAAAGAATGTATAATTTTGCTTCTTGTTTTTGCACTATTAGTCTCTTAAATTAAGACTATTTAACGATAACAAGATGCCTTTTCAAGAAAGCGGAGATTTGCTGGGCAACGGGACTGAATTGAGAACCATGCGCAGCAAATCTCCGCCCAGCACCGCTTTAATGCTTTCCCATTTTTTCTCATTTGTTGTCGATTGCAGTCCATTCCACCAATCCGATCCTGTCAGGCGGAGTTTGTTTTTGCGCTGACAAGGGGACTGGCGTGTCAATATACATGGAAAATATTCTATGAAAAAAATCTTGAAATTATTCTTGCTTGCGCTTGCAGTATCTTTTTTCAATCACAGTGCGATGGCGCAAAGCTGGCCTGTCACTCGGGCTGAAACTTCATCGGCGTTGTGGCCAAACACCAACTTATACGATCGCAATACCAGCACGGTCTGGACCAGTACTGGTCATGGCGACCCCAACCACCAGGAATGGCTGGCTTATTGGCTTGATGGCTTTCATCCCGTCAATGCCGTTAAGCTTTATCCACGTTATGCTGGTGGGCGCGTGCTGGGTTTCCCCACCGCATTCAATGTGTACTGGAGTGATGGCAGCAAATGGAATTTTGCGCAATCCTACTCCAACGTCACCATGCCCCAAGCCGGAAATTATGTGACGCTGAAACTGCCCGCAACTGTCAATGCCAACGGCATACAGGTTGTTGCCACCCAACTGGGGCAAGATGACGTGGGTAACTACTATTTCCAGATAGGTGAAGTTGGTGCCGCGCAGACGGATGTCGTGGCAACGGATTATTTCAGGAACCCGCTTCCTGGTTCTCCGATACTGACGATGGTCGATGACGCGCCAACGAGCGTATTGGTGAGCGGTGTCCGGGCGACTATGTACCGGGTCAGACAACCTAATAACGAAACGGCAAACCCAGGCATACCCGTTCCTCTCGCGAGATATGGCGGCGTCATGCGCGAATGCCTGAAGCTCAACCCGAATAGTACTGCGCCGGATTGGGCATGTTATTCAACCTACCCTGAAGACTATCAAAGCAGCTCATCTGTCCTGGCAAGCCCGCAGATGAATGCCGTTTGCGGTGCACCGGCGAAGTACCCTGCATTAATCAGTTCGTGCAGCAGTGGACAATGCGTTTCTGAAATCTTCATGCTGGATTGCCAGACCGGGTATCCAAGTTTGACAGCGAACAGGAACTTCAATACGGCAAAAGTCGATCTCAATTATGGCAGCTATATCGATGACCCGGATGACTTGTCGAAACAAGGCTATGGCGGTAAGTATTACCTGTCAGGGAATTACAATACGGCACTGGAAATCTTGAGGCAAGGCCGGGTTCCCATTGTTGGTATCAACATTTTTGAGCGCCCTCTTACTGGTGGAACTTATACGCTAAAAGCCGACGCCGAAAAGATCATCAATGATACCGTTGCCCAATACCCGCAGTTGTTTACTTCTGGTGCGATGATTTCCATTGTCGATGAGCCATTCTGGACTAATACGGGACTCCCGGCAGCCGCGGTTCTCGATGCAGAAATTAATGCCCTGCGCAAGGGGATTTTCTTGATGCAAAGAAAACTGCCAGGAGCAAAATTTGGTTTGAATCTTGCAGGCGTATTGAGTGCGCAGCCTCAAATGATGGAGGCAGTCAAAAAAATCCTCACGCCGACTGACGGTATGAGCGTGAGTTTGCAATGGCTGGCAACGGACGTTTATGTCAATACTTTTGATTTGACTGAACGCGCCACTGCCTTGAATACAGCGAACGGGTTCGCAAACTACATGAAAACCGCCCCTTTCAACACCATGGAAAGTTGGCTGGTGGTGCAAGGTTTTACCCCTTACAATTATACCGGTGCGGTCCCCCCTTCCAACTGGCCTGCTGGCCTGACAAGCGACTTCAAGAGCATCATGCGCAGCATGGGCGTCATTGGGGCCAAGTATACCGGCGTGCTGGTATGGGGCTGGAACAAGGCTGCCGAAATCGATGACAGGTTTACTGGCAAATATTTCCCGTCTGAACTTCAAAAGTGGTATCAGGCTCCGGCTTGCTCAGGTGTCAGCCTGACGCCATCCAGTCTGCCTGCTGGCGGTGGTACTGCCGTTGCGCAAGCCAGTTGCACGAACGAGATTTTGACCTATGCATGGACGGTGAATGGTAATGTCTTTGGCGGCAATACGCCGTCGATCAGCATCGCCCTGACGGCAAACAATAGCAATGCTGCGCTCAATTACACGGTGTGTTTCACTGCCATCAATGTCGCCCATACTGCTCCTATCTGTACCAACCTGGTGCAGGCTGCAGGTAGTGCTGCAACGGTGCCGGGTGCGCCTGCCATCAGCTCGGTCGTTCCGGGTAATGGTAATATCAAGGTAGCATTTAATCCCAGCGGGCTTGGATCGGGCAGCCTGGTTAATTACACGGCTACTTGCGGCAGTGTTACTGTCAATGGCAACGGATCTCCCATTACTGTCACTGGTCTGACCAACGGCACGGCTTACACCTGCCGCGTCAAGACCACCAGCAGCGTGGGCAGCAGCGCGTGGTCAGCGGTGTCTGCTCCGGTAACACCAACGGCATCGCCAACGCTGCCGGCTGCGCCTGCCATCAGTTCTGTTGTGGCTGGCAATGCTGCTGTCACGGTAGCATTTACTCCTGGTGCACTGGGATCGGGCACACTGGTCAGGTATACGGCATCTTGTGGCAGTGCATCTGTCAATGGCAGTGCATCACCTATCGTTGTCACTGGCCTGACGAATGGCACCGCTTATACCTGTCGCGTGCAGACCACCAGCAGCGTGGGTAGCGGCGCATGGTCAGCGGTGTCTGCTTCGGTGACACCAACGGCAGCAACCTTACCCGCTGCGCCTGCCATCAGTTCTGTGGTGGCAGGCAATGGCGCTGTCACGGTGGCATTTACTCCTGGTGCGCTGGGATCGGGCAACCTGGTCAATTACACGGCTACTTGCGGCAGTGTTACTGTTAATGGCAATGGTTCACCCATCATCGTTACCGGCCTGACTAACGGCACGGCTTACACCTGCCGCGTCAAGACCAACAGTAGCGCAGGTAGCGGTGCATGGTCAGCGGTATCGAGTTCTGTGACGCCGACGCTTCCACCAGTATTGCCAACGGCCCCTACCATAGGCACAGCCGTCAGTATTCCTGGTCAGGCAACGGTGTACTTTACTCCAAATTCATTGGGGTCGGGCAGCCTGGTCAATTATACGGCTGTCTGCGGCGGCGTTTTTGCCACTGGCTCTGCGTCCCCCATTGTCATCACGAATCTACCCAGCGGCACGCCTTTCTTCTGCAAAGTGAAGACCATCACCAGCGTCGGTGCCAGCCCCTGGTCCAGTTGGACGACTGATCCTATATATCCATAAACACTGGCTCGCCCCAGGCTGCCGGTGAAGTTTTTACGCGCAGCCTGGCATAAATACAAAATTTCGAATCTTGTGCGCGATTGCAAATCAACTCTTTGGCGACCTGAGCGGTTCCAAGTCATTGTGACTCGTATTGCAGGCAACTCATTGAAACAAGGATGGTGAAGGCAAATACTGCCTGCCCATTCAGCCCGAAGGGGCGATGAGCAATCGCGCAATCGCCTGCCAAGATGGAAATGTATGAAAGTCGACCGTGACCCGCGTCCGTCTAAAAAAAACTCATTGAACGGTACGTGACCGCAGTTTACATACCAAAACTTGAGTACAATACTTTTTCCTTAACAACAGGGGCAATATTTATACAAATTGCCTCTCATAATGGACATACTCATTATTCTTGGTTTGATCTTGGTTAATGGCTTATTTGCCATGTCTGAAATCGCTGTTGTCTCCTCAAAGCGTATTCGCTTACAAAAACTTTCCGAAAATGGCAGTCGTGGCGCACAAGCTGCTCTAGAACTGTCCGACAGTCCCAGTCGATTCCTCTCTACCATTCAAGTTGGCATTACGCTGATCGGCATTTTTAACGGTGCTTTTGGTGAAGCCTCTTTAGTGGCTCAACTAAGTCCGAAATTGGAAGGCATTTCAATCATTGGCGAATTTGCCAGAGAGATTGCACTCGGCATCGTTGTGGTTGGCATTACATTTTCTTCCCTGATTTTAGGTGAACTGTTACCTAAGCGAATCGCTATGCAATATCCAGAAACGGTCGCTTCGTTGATCGCAGCACCGATGCAATGGTTGTCGCGCGTGATGGGACCATTTGTCAAGATATTAACGATCACAACTGAAGCCCTGTTGCGCTTATTGGGTTTGCATCAACCGAAAAGTAACGCGGTTACCGAAGAGGAAATCGCAGGTATGCTTCAAGAAGGTACGGATGCCGGTTTATTTGAAAAGACTGAGCACGATATTGTGTCGCGTGCCTTACGCCTTGATGATCAACGCGTGGTCGCTTTGATGACGCCCCGCATGGCGATTGATTTTATCGATATTGAAAAATCTCTGGAGCACAATTTAGCAAAGATAGCGGCCAGTCCGTATAGCCGTTTTCCTGTGTGCAAAGGTGACTTGTCCAATGTGATTGGCATCATACATGCTGGTCACTTGTTTGACCAAGCCATTGGAGGAAAGTCCTTGCAGAGCGTCGATATTGCTAATGCAGTCAAGCCGCCTTTGTTTATTCCAGAAGCACTAAGCGCCATGCAGTTGCTTGAATCGTTCAAGAAAAATCGTGCTGAGTTAGCTCTAGTTATTAATGAATACGGTGAAATCGAAGGTATCGTCACGCTGAGTGACGTACTGGGGGCATTGGTGGGTGATGTGGTCGCGGTGGATAATCAGCAGGATGCTGATTGTGCTCAACGTGAAGACGGCTCATGGCTGATAGATGGAGGAATTTCATTTGACAGGTTCAGAGAGATATTTGATAGCGACGCAAGATTTCCAGAGGAAGCATCAGGGTCTTACCATACCTTGGCCGGATTTGTGTTAACTCAATTTGGCTACATACCCCGCGCGTCAGAGTATTTTGAATGGGAGGGCTTCCGGATTGAAGTCGTTGATATGGATAAAAACAGAATTGACCGACTATTGATTTCTGAGATTTTGCCAGCGACAGGAATTTAAGCTCATCCGAAGTAATATAGCTGGGTGCAGATCTGACATTCACTTGCATCTGGCGAGACATCAAACCTGGATTTCACTCATTTGAACAGCTACACCAGAAGGATCTCAGTAACGGGTTGTATCCAGGCGATGGGAGATACTGCGTGCCCAAGCAGCCCGAATGGGCGATTAGCAATCGCGAAATCGCCTGCCAAGGTGGAAATGTATTTATGTTTGACCTGACCCAGCGCCCTTTGCCTCTTTTGAATGGCTAAAAAGAAATGACCACACGCCCTGACAACGCCAGGTCATTTTCGCACCGGCCCCTTGAGTATGATGCGCGCGACGACAGGGTGGTGGTCGGATGGGTAGCGCCTATCGCGTGAGTCGCTTATCACGGCATATTTGAGTACGTCGAAGTGCTGATCGACGAAGATATAGTCTATCCTTTCATTCATCGCTGCATCCAGTTGGAAGTTGTTGAAGGTCCCTACCGGGCCATAGGGTGGTGCCTTACTAATCCGGTAAGCATCGCGCATCCCTTTTGCCATATTCTGCATCTGCACTGTTTCTGGTGTCGAGTTGAAGTCACCGAGACATATTGCGGGCTCGCCGCGTGCGATCTCTGCGATTTTGCGTAAAACCAGTTCTGCTGAAGCGCGGCGAGCCACCTGGCCTTCGTGGTCAAAATGAACCGAGAACACGAATAGGACACGCGAGCTGCCTCGATCACGCAAACGCGCCCAGGAGACAAGGCGACGGCAGCAGGTGGCGTCCCAGCCGTATGAGGGGTGGTCGGGCGTTTCACTTAACCAAAAGTCACCCTTGCTCAATAGAGTAAATCTGTTCTTACGAAAAAAGATCGCTGAGTGTTCGCCTGCATTTCTGCCATCGTCGCGACCAACCCCGACATGATCAAACTCTTCCATCTGGGCCAAGTCGGTGATTTGATCTGCCAAGCCTTCCTGTGTACCTACAATATCAAACTCGTGGTAACGAATCAGTGCCTTGACCATCTCTTTGCGGGATGGCCAGGCATTCACACCATCGCCAGTATTGTTATACCTTAGATTGTAAGTAGCGACGTTAATCGCCGCTGCCGAGCGGGGTTGCGCCGACGAATCTGGCGTCCAGGCAAGAGCAAGCAGCACAACAACGGCGACCCAGAGTGCAAGCGGCGAGAATCTGTTTAACATGTTGATCGCATCCAGAAAAGCTATAGGTCAATGTAAAAAGAGGGTTTCAGTTTTTTGCAAATATTGATTTGCCCTTCTAGCACCACCAAGCACATTGACGCAGCATGATGCGGACAATGACGGCTATGGTAATGACGCATATTCGCAAACAGGCAATGGGCCATATTCATGATGTGCGGGTTCTACGACCCACGATTGATTTTAGCCATGAACTCGCCCCCTGATCCATTGGTAAGCGAAAAGCGACAGAGTTTAGCGATCTGGTTAAACGCGCATGAAAATGCTGAGCACGTGGTCAGATCCTTCATTCATACATTTTCTCTGCCTGGAATCATCATCAAGTCAGCGTAGTAATCGGCTGTGCGCTGACAATCCCGCCTAAGTGAATGCTTGAATTTAGTCGTTGAAAATCAAAGACGTAGATTGTTTGCTCAAGAGACCAGACGCCTTCCTTGTGTGATGGCGCATTAAATCTGGTCGCGGTGTGGTGCGAATATGTTGTTCGACTGCTTGAATAGCGTGGACCAAGGTGTGTCCGCGCAGCTGTGCTGCCCCTTACTCATGCCATAGACGTACAAATTGACTAAAACTAGGTGCAATCAAGCTGAGTTGATGAGTAGCAGGATCAAGTATTTCAACTGTCGGCGGACTACTATTAAAATTCAGACAGATCATATAGTCTCCAGCATCTCGCGCTATTGGAATATATCTCTCAGGAAGATTGCTTACTCCTTGAGGACGCGCATACCACATAATGGTAGGCGGTCTTAGCTCATCGCTAAATTCAAAGAACTCACTGATGCATGTCCCTGAATCTTCATAGTCGAACGAAGATATCTCGGGGCTAGCGCCATCAGCATATTTCATGAGGTCGATATAAGAGTCAGGAAATACAAGGTCTAGCTGCTTCTGTATCAAAGAAACCATCCGTGTATCCACAGATGATTTTTTTTCTATTCCAAATGAGCTCCAGTCAAACATCGAACATAACTCCTTGAATTTTCCTAGCGATTAATGCAACGCCTAGGGTCGATTGACAGTGCGCAAAGCCTGGAAATACATCAATGTCGACCCGGCCCCGCGCCCTGCACTTTGCCTTAAGGGAATGCGGGCAAAGCCGGACAAGCTGACAATTGCCATCGATTTGAATTCTCCTTGAAGCAAGCCCTTGATGAAAGTGCAATTAATACAATTAAATTACATTTATGATAATATATCATGTCAATGTTCTATTTTTGACGCAATCTGGAAAGTCTATATTTTGTCGATAATGTCAATTTATTACCCAAAAAAAGGAAATGCGATGACTTCAACAGCAAATCAACTCGAAACGAGATCTGGAATGAAGTTTCACAAAAAAGGCCACAAGATCTATTTTAGCTCAGCACTGATAGCACTTTGCGCCAACCTGTTCTTTCTGCCGCAGGCGCATGCTGATCAAACAATATCGGCAATGGCTGGGCCCTGGCCTATCACAATCAGAACATGCTCTCACGATGCGGGCGCCGTTTGCTCACTGACTTGGAGAGGAAAAGAGTTTATCAACGATTATGACCATGGCCGACAACTACAATCTGCTTCGTCGTTTGACAACTTGGGTGAAAGTTTTAAGGCTACGCTGAATAAGCATCAATTTTCGATGGACGAAACTCCAAGTAGCGCACTCAATTGATAAAAGCGTCGTTCAAGCTATTTTTCGCGCCCCCCATCAGGCCATTGATGGGGTTTTTGCTCATTTTTGCCCACTATGGGCGCACCTGTACCAGCAAGTGCCGACGCGATAAATAAATATTGGCCAAGGCCAGCGCAGTAAATGCGCGTGCGGCATTCTTTGCCAATCCACGATACCGCACCTTGTTGAATCCCCAGAGGCGCTTGACCACCGCAAAGACGTGCTCAACGCGCGCTCGGATCTTCGATTTATTGCGGTTCTTGCCTCGCTCAACCTCGTCAATCTCCCCTGATTTGCGGGTGCGTTGATTGGTAAAGTCTTTGGCTCCTGGTGCTTTGGAGAGAATCAAATTCTTTTGACTGGCATAGGCACTATCACCGTACACCCGTTTTTCACGCCCATGCAGCAGCTTGGGCAGGGGATGCTTGTCATGAACGTTG